>CANCFZ010000047.1 GCA_947377425.1 Flavobacteriaceae bacterium | reverse complement strand
GTATAACTGGCTCTACCTATCAATGGGGAACTGGTTCTACGGTGGGTTCTAATGTTATTGCAGGACAAACATCGTCTTCAATAACTGTTTCTCCTGCTACAACTACAACATACTGGGTTAGACGATACGATGCTTCGTGTGCATTATATACAACTGGTGTAACAACAACAATATCTATAACAGCGGTTCCTGGAAATCCAAGTGTTGCTGGTAGTAATGTGTGGAATGTTTACGGATATTCAACAGGAGATATTACATTGGCAACCGCGGTGTATGCAGGATATTATACAACAAATACATTAAACTTTAACACCACTGCCGATTGGGCACTAACAACTTCACCTTCTAGCGCTTCGTCTTGGTCTGGATGTACTGTGCCAAATGATAATTTCACTATGGTTGCAAAAAGATTAGGTTTCCCATGTGGCACCTACACTATTTTAATGCAAAACTGGGATGATTCAGCACAATTATACCTTAACGGAACTCTAATTTGGTCTAACACAACTTGGAGTGGCTCAACTAATTTAACAACCCCTATAACAGGTTCATTCACGTTGAATGCAACCTCTGAACTTGAATTAAGAATTAAAGAAAATACAGGAAATGCTAGTGCTAGTATTGTATTAACCAATACCAATGTAGCTTCAACAGCTCCAACAGCAATTTCTGGAACAACAATTATCTGTGGCACCGGTAGTACAACCCTTACGGCTACTGGTGGTACAACAGGTACATCTGGAACTTATGAATGGGGAACTGGCACTGTAGGAACCAATACAATTATTGGGCAAACAACTGCTTCAATTACAGTAAGTCCAACATCAAATACTACCTATTGGGTAAGAAGAGTAGATACTGTTTGTGGAAATACAACATCAGGAATTTCGCAACTAGTTTCGGTAGCTGCTGCTACAGTAGCTGGCTCGTTAAACACGACGGCAACAACTATATGCAGATACACTACTCCTAGTCCGATTGTTTTAACTGGAAATATTGGAAATGTAATCAAATGGCAATATGCTAACGATTTAGCTTTTACATTAGGTGTAACGGATATAGCATCAACAGCAACAACATTGTCTAGTGCTTTGATAGGTTCATTAACAACAACACGCTATTTTAGAGCGGTGGTTCAAAGTGGCGGTTGTACAATTGCTAACACAAATCCTATTACAATTACAGTACCTGCAACAGTAACCTACAACGGAAGTTGGTCTGGATCACCATCGGCAACAACACCAGTTATAATTTCAGGAAACTTAACACTTACCAGCAACCTAAATGTATGTTCTTGTCAAGTAACAGGTTCTGCTATAATTACGGTTCCTGCTAATGTAAGTTTAATTGTTCAAAAAGATGTAACAGTAGCTGCTACAGCCAATATTATAATTGAAGATAAAGGAAGTTTAGTTCAAGTAGACGACACAGCGTCTAACATTGGAAATGTTACTTTTAAAAGAAATTCAACACCATTAAAACAATATGACTTTACTTATTGGTCATCGCCATTAACAGCGCAACCATTGAGTCAACTTGCTTCATCATCATTGTTCTATTCGTTCAATTCTAGTGTAAACAATTGGGCTTATGAATTGCCAACAACAATAATGTCAACAGCAAAAGGATATATTTCTAGAGCTCCAAGCAACTTAAACTATAGCACTCCTCAAGTAACGCTAGCAACCTTTAACGGAACACCAAATAATGGTATTATCAACGCATCAATTATTAAATCAACAGGAACAACCTATAATTTAATAGGAAATCCATACCCATCAGCAATTGACATTGATACATTTTTGCTTGACCCTGCTAATGGTAGTGTTATAAATGGAACAATATATCTTTGGACTCACAACACTGCTATAAGCAACGCAATTCCTGGAAACGCAATTTACAATTATACTAGAGATGATTATGCTAAATACAACATTACAGGTGGTGTGAAAACTGCTTCTACTGCTTTGTCTGGAGGAGTAACTCCAACAGGAAAAATAGCCGCTGGTCAAGGGTTTTTTATTGAAGCAAATGCAGCTTTAGCTAATGGAAGTTACCAAGCGACATTCAATAACAGCATGAGAGTTGCTGGTAATAATGACCAGTTTTTCAAAATTAGATCAATACTTAGCAATTCAACATCAAATACTGAATCTCAGAGAGAGAAACATAGAGTTTGGCTTAATGTTTCAAACACTGGTGGGGCTTACGACGAAACTCTTGTAGGATATATTACTGGAGCTACGAATGATTTAGACAATTTATTCGACGGAAAAACATTACTAGGTTCTAACGTGGTTTCGCTATATTCTATATTAGGAACTAACAACTTGGCTATTCAAGGTAGAGCATTGCCATTTGTTCAAAGCGATGTAATTCCATTAGGATTTACAACAACAATTACTGGTGATTTTAAAATTGCATTAGAAGACTTTGACGGATTGTTTAGCGATCAAAATATCTATTTGTTAGACAAAACAACCAGTACTTATTATGATTTAAAAGCAAATAGTTTTTCATTCAATATCCCAACTAGTGGAACCTTTAATGATAGATTTGAATTGCATTTCTCTAGTAGCACTGCATTGGCTAATAACACTTTTAACTTTGATGCAAACAGTATACAAATAATTAAAAAAGATAAACATATTGGAATTCGTTCAACAGACGAAACAATTAAATCGATAGAAGTTTATGATTTATTAGGAAAAAATATATTTACAAAAAATAAGCTTGATTGCTTAGAATTCATCACAACTGATTTTAATATTGCGCCACAAATACTCGTAGTAAAAGTCGCTTTAAACAACAATCAAATAATAACCAAAAAAGTAGTGATGAACTAAATTGAAAAAGCTCCTTTTGGGGAGGAGCTTTTTTTTAATAACTAAACAATTTCGATTAAAACAAAAGTAACCAACAAAATAATTACAATTTTTAATTTATTAGGAAAAACAGAGATTATAAAAAAATAAGCTTTACTGCTTAAAACTCATCACAACTGATTTTAATATTGCGCCACAAATACTCGTAGTAAAAGTCGCTTTAAACAACAATCAAATAATAACCAAAAAAGTAGTGATGAACTAAATTGAAAAAGCTCCTTTTGGGGAGGAGCTTTTTCTTTTAATAACCAAACAATCCCGATTAAAACAAAACTTTTTTAACTATTTTTTTACCATCAGAGCAGATAATAGATATTAAAAGCTCTTGATTTGATTGATTAATTTGATTAATTTCAAATTGATTTTGTTCGATGTTATTTTGACTAAAAACTTGTTTTCCCAAAATATCATTAACAACAATATCTTTAATAGTAGCGTTTAATGAACGTACAATTAATTTATCTGATTGAGTTACAACAGCTACAGAATCAGAATCAGCAGTAACAAACTGCTCACTTGAAAGTGCTGTGTTTGTATATCGCAACACAAATCTTGTGTCAAAAGTTCCAGTATTTGTTGTAAACGAATAAGGACTAACTTTTAAATCATGAATAACATTTAATAATTTGTCTTCAAGATAGATGTTTTGTGACGAAAATAAACCGTCAAAGTGATTAGCGCTAATAGTAAATGTTCCTGATAAACTAGTGTAATATCCTAATGGTACAATATCTGTTTGAACAAATGGCAATGCTCTACCTTGTATGGATAATTTTGAAATTGCATTTAGTGAATAAAAATTCAAATAACTATTTCCATTCAAGTTCGTTCCATCAAATTTTGTATCCATACCATTAGTAGCAGTTTCTATATAGCCAACAAGTGTTTGTTTAAAAGCTCCTTGACTATTTTTTATATCAAGCCAAACTCTGTTTTTTTGCAAACTGGATTGTGCCGAAGCTGAACTAGTTTTAAAAAACTGATTATTATCGGTAGTCATACGCATACTGTTATTAATAACTGCAGTTCCTGTGGCTATTCCTTTCACAAAAAAGGATTGTCCAGAAGCTATATAGCCTGTAGGCGTTGAATAATTAGGAGTTCCAGCTCCGGCCAAAGATGTTGGTTTTGCAGTAATTCCTCCAGTAAAATTATATGCAGCATAATCATCAGAAGTATAAGTATATGCGCCTCCTGCTTGACTAGTCAATTCACTATTATGTGTCCACAAATAAATTGTTCCGTCAACTAGTGCTTGATTTTCTGATAAATTTAAAAAATCATCAATTCTTAATGCCGATGGATAAGGGTTTCCTATTAAATTCCAACCTGTAGTTTGACCACTTTGTACGTCTATTGGCACAGAAACAACACCATTATTTAGGGTTCCATAAAAATTTGCAGAATATACCGATGGATTTGTTACATCATAACTTTGTGGCGCTCTTACTATATATCCTTTACCAGCTGTCATCAAGCTTGCACCGTTCAGTTGAACTGCCCAATTACCTGCAACCGGATTAAAACTAAAATATTTATCGGCTAACGTTAATGGTGATAAATTATACAATGTTTGATTGCCAACAGGACTAGACCAATAGGTAAAATCAAAGCGTCTTACAGGTTGTGAGCATCTTTTAACAGTAGCATTTCCAATGTTATTAGCATAATCATCTACTTGATATACAATACCACCATCGTTAACGACTAAACTTCCATAAACCACAACATCCGTTTGTGAATTAATATAATGATCTGTAGTAACAGTCAAAGTTACTTCAGAACTAACTTCAATACTATTTGCTTCAATATTACCATTTGCAGTAGTATAATCGGAATTTATAATAGCTTTTTTAGTGTTATCTGGAGCACCTGCCGACCATGAAGTTCCATCCCAAATTGTGGTAACTTTAGTTTTACCTGTTAATTGAATGTTATCAATAGCCCAAATTTCATTGGAATCATTATTAACAATTGTCAAACGAATTCTTAAATCTGCTACACTTGGTAGACCAGATAAAATTAGGGTTCCATATCCGTCTGAAGTTCTATAATCATTGCCTGATGGTGAAAAATTAGCAGAAATTCCTGTAGCAGAATAAGTTGAACTTGCAACTCCATTTCCTGAAGTAAAAGACCATTTAGCATTAGAACTTCCTTTAACAATAATCTCATCAGACCAAGATGCTCCTGCATTTGTACTCACAGAAACCGTTACATGATCTAAAGAATCACTTCCGTCTGAAGTAACTAAAGAATAAGAACCTAACGAAGCACTAAAAACAACATCTTTAACTCCTTTTGTATTTACTGCATCAAAAGCAACAACTGTTGTAGCGTTTATTACTTGTAAACTATTTGTGTCTACAAATGTATTAACTAATCCAGCCGGAGAGCCACTTTCTGCATAAGCTGCACCACCCAATATAGAGCCCGAACCAGAGTTAAAAGTATAATTCCAAACAGGTGATGATGATGATGATTCAAAATCTTGAAGAACAAGAACCTCGTTAGAAGTATTGTAAGTGCTACTAACAAAACTAACACCCGTTCCTTGAATTGCAAAAGTGTATGTGTAACTAGATGGTGCATCTAATGTTACTTCAACATTTGCTCTTCGTACTCCAACAGCACTAGGATTAAATGTAATAATAAAAAATGTTTTCCCTCCTGAAAGAACTGTGCTAGCAGGCGAAGTAGTAACACTAAAGTCAGCTGCATTAGCTCCAGTAATTTGAACATTTGAAATGTTAAAAGATACAGCTCCTTCATTTGCAACTAAATAAGAAACCGTATTAGAGTCTCCTATAACTTGTGCTGAATGAAAAATAGTATTGTCCGTCTCAGATGGTGTGCCATCACCATTTGCTATAGTCAACATATTCCCTTTTACAATAATACTTGGGTCGTCGACTAATTTAGAATTGCAATTAAGAAAATTTGTTTTCTTGTTTTCACTACCGTAAAGGTTACCATAGTTTTGTGTTCCACAGCTTAATGCAGCCATTAGAATCATGAATTGTAGATTTGTTTTCATACTCGTAGATTTTTGGTTTAAGTTTCATAATTTGTTAATTATTTTAACTTTAGTTGGGGTCCCACAAATTTACAACTGATTAAAAATAGCGCAAGTTATTTTTGTCATTTCTTTGTTTTTCAGATTTAAAATAAAATTGAAATAATTCATTTTTTTTAATCACAACTAATTGTTTATAAGAACTTTAAGATAAATAAAATGTTTTAAAAATATTTTTTGCAATATTTTTAGATTTCATTTTTTTTCTGTAATTTTCTTACACCTATTTTTTTACAATTTTCAACAAAAAGTGCGTTTTGTCGACTTTTTATGATTTTAATCGGTGTTTTGTTGAAAAATGTGCAATTTTTGAACGTTATTTTTATACTATTCGTCGACACATTATGACATTTCGTCTTTTCATGGATTTCATCACTTTTTAAGCATAAATAAATCCCAACCGATTCAAATACAAATCGGAGATAAATGCTACTTAATAAATGATAATTGAGAGGAAATAAAAAAACATAATAACTACTGCCCAGTAGTTAACTTTAACTTAATTGTAAAAAAGGAAGATAATCCCATTAATGAATAATCCTAAAATAACAGAAAGAATAGAAAGCTAACCCGAACAGTTAGTCCTTAGATAGTAGTATGCTAACTGCATTACCTCCAAATCCAACAGCATTAATCAATACTTTATTGATTGATTTACGCGTTGATTGCTTTTCAGCAAATGGCACTTCGATGAACTGATTGTGTTGCATCATCATAATTGCCAATTCCATATTTAACATTCCAGATGCTCCAAAAGTGTGCCCTACTTTCCATTTATTAGTAGTTAGCATTGGTAAGTTAGCTTGTGTTGCGCTTGTAGAAGTTCCAAAAACTTTTTGAATTGCTTTAAATTCAGATGTATCTCCTTTCAACGTTCCTGGTGCATGCATCACAATTACATCAACCTCACTTATATCTGTATTTTTTAAAGCCATTTTCATTGATTTTTGGAAACAATTTGCTTCATCAGAAATTGAAATATTATGCTCAATATCGTCTGTAGCATAGCCAATTCCTTCAATGTATGCCAAAGCGTTTTTGTGTTCGCCCAATTCCAAACAAGCCACCGATGCTGCTTCACCAAGAACCATTGAGTTTTTGGTTTTAGTAAAATCAAATGCTCTGCATGGATAAAAAAAGTGTTTACTTCCTTCGTCAGCACAAGCTAGCTCAGACTGACAATCGGTTTCATTATTGGCAATTGGTTTACTATTGTCACACTGATTATGTCGAAGTGCTTTACTGTAAATCTTCAAAGCATTCATTTGAGCAATCGTGAAAGCTGTTAATGGTGCTTCACTCCCACCTACCAAAAACTTTGTTGCCATACCCGATTGCAACCATGCTACGGCATTTAAAACGGCATGTAAAGCTGTCGAACAAGTTATAGAATGTGAAATTTCGGGACCGTTGTTTTTTAAATCATGAGCAACCCAAGAGGAAATATTTCCAAGAGTTGTAGTTGGCGATGCTAGTGTTGCCGTTTTGCCGGTTTCAAGAAATTCTTGATGGTGTTTTTCAAATAATTGTGTGGCACCACGAGAGGAACCAATGTTGATTCCGAAGTCGTCGCCGTTTTTCCAACCTGCATTTTTTATGGCTTGACGCGATACTAAAATAGAAAGTAAAACAGTTTCGTCTAATGCTTTGTATTTGATTTCAGATTTTCTTAAATCTTCAATTTCATTTCTAATTTCTGACGGAATTGTAGCAACAAATTGGCTGTTTCCGTTGAATTCTTTGGTTGAAATTAGCGTTTTATTGGAAAGATAGTTGTGCCAAATAGCATCCGGATTTTTCCCTAAAGGCGACATTGATGCTATTGATGTTATGGCTATTTTTTGTTTCATAAGTAACCGCAAAGTTCGCAAAGTTTTTGGCAAAGTTCGCTAGGATTTTACTTTTTTATATAAATAATTGTTCTT
This sequence comes from Flavobacteriaceae bacterium, assembly GCA_947377425.1. Lineage (GTDB taxonomy): Bacteria > Bacteroidota > Bacteroidia > Flavobacteriales > Flavobacteriaceae > Flavobacterium. The sequence goes on along the minus strand of CANCFZ010000047.1, from coordinate 5,222 downwards.
TATTATTGTAAGTAAAAATGAGCCACGGATTTCACTGATTGTTACTGATTACCGCTGATTACCGCTGATTAAAAAGATCTAAAATCTGTGAAAATCTGTTCAATCCGTTTTAATCAGTGGCAAAAATTATACTATTTCGAGAGCATTTTCTATAGTTTGATATACTTTTTGCAGTTGATTATCGGTGATAATATAAGGAGGTAAAATGTAGATTATGTTTCCAACTGGACGCAAAATTACACCTTTTTCTATAAAGAAATTGTAGAGTTTATTGCGCATAGTTCCATAATAACTTTCTTCATTCTCAGTTTTTACTTCTAATGCAAATATGACTCCTAGAATACGAGTAGTTTTTACTTTTGGGTGATTATTTATTTTAGATTCAAATGCTAAATGTGATTGATTTATACGTTGAATATTATCTTGCATTTCATTTGTTTGCAATAACGAAATGCTGGCTAAAGCAGCAGCGCAACCTGTTGGATTTGCCGTAAAAGTGTGTCCGTGAAACAACGCTTTATTGACATCATCATCATAAAATCCGTCAAAAATTTCTTGCGTAAAAGTAGTAATCGCCATCGGAATTGTTCCGCCAGTTAATGCTTTTGACAAGCACATCATATCGGGTTTATTAATAAGATAATCGGTTGCAAAAGTCTTTCCTGTTTTACCAAAACCAGTCATGACTTCATCGGCAATTGTAAAAACGTTATTGTTGTTGCAAATAGCAATCATTTTATCTAAAACTTCTGGTTGATACATTACCATTCCTGCGGCACCGAGAACTAATGGTTCAAAAATGAAAGCTGCAAATTCATTAGTTTCTAAATGGCCTTTTAAAATTTGTAAGGCCTTCTCTTCGTTGCCAGCAGTTGGAACTGGAACACGAACTACTTCTAACAATGAATCACTAAAAGCTTGGGTATAAAATGAAATTCCGCTTGCTGCCATTGCGCCAAAAGTATCTCCATGAAAAGCATCTTCAAATGCAATGATTTTTGTACGTTTATTTCCTTTATTATAAAAAAACTGCAAAGCCACTTTTATTGCCACTTCAACTGCGGTAGAACCGTTGTCTGAATAGAAAATTTTCTTTTGGTTTGAAGGTAAAATTGCTATTAATTTTTCAGATAATTCTACGGCTTTATCATGAGTAAATCCGCCAAACAAAACATGTTCTAAAGTTGTAAGTTGTTTGTAAATGGCATCTGCAATAACCTGATTAGAATGTCCATAAGGATTGACCCACCACGAAGCAATGGCATCAATATATTCCATGCCGTTTTCGTCCCAAAGCAAAGCGTCTTTTCCTTTAACAATTGCTGGAAAAATAGAAGCCGTTTTGTGTTGGGTATAAGGATGCCAATTGTATAGCAAGTCTCTTTCTGAAAGATTCATTTATGGTGTCTTAATTTGCAAGAAATTATTTTTGCAAAAATAATATATATTGCACTTACTAATATGATATAATACTTAATAAAAAATAATTTATTTAATATATTTGTAAAAATTTAAAAACAAATACTTTATGAAATTTAGTTACTCATTTTTATTGATTCTAGTGCTTTTAACATCAAATGCAATTCAAGCACAAAACATTTCAGGAGAAAATGTTGAATATCAAATATTAAAAACACCAAAAACACCAACGGAAGAATCACATAGACAATTTAAAGTAACCGTAACATCACCCTATAATTTAACAGCAGATGATGTTATTGCTCAATCTAAAAAAGATTTTGATGAGGAACTTAAGAACTATGATAAAACTGTAGCAAATAGTGAGGCTGAGTATCAAAAAAAACTAAATAATTATGATACAGAAGTTGCTGGTGCTAAAGCAAAATTTGAATTAGAATCGGCTGAGTTTAAAAAATTATCAATGATAGAGCGTTTAACAATGACCGATCAAGGGAAAAACCCTCGATTGGTTACGCCAACCAAACCTGAATACTACAAACCAGCAAAACCTATTTATCGTGATCCAAATTTAAACGACTATATTATTGTTAACAACAATGTTCTTTCAACTCAAGTTAACATTAACGGTTTTGTTCGTGAAGGCAATTATGTAGATGTAATGTTGGACATTCAGAAATTAAAATTTCAAGATAATGCAGGACAAACATTTGCAAATCAGCCAACAAAATTAATTGTAAAAGTAAATGGTGTTGAAAAAGTAAATACTACTTTTTTCCAAGACTTTAAGTTTGTTTCTTCGTCGCCAAGTAATAATATCAACAAACCATTAAGCGAAAAAAACTTTCTAAATGATGTAATTGCAACTGTGAACCAATATTTGAATGATAATTTTGGTTACCAAGTATTAAAAACTTCGGTAAGACTTTTGAGTGTTAAAAACAAAGGTGGTAAATATGACGATTTAGAAAAAGCTGATATTTATGTTTCTACCAACTTAAGAAAATTGAATCCAGAAAATCCTGCAATGACAGCTGCTGCAATGACAGGAATGCAAAAAGGGATTGACATTTGGAAAACTACTTTGACACAAATAGATTATAAAGATAAAAAATCGGACTTTAATGCTAAAATTGCACAGATGGTTTATTTTAATTTGATGCGATTGAATCTGGCTTTAAACAATAAAGTAGAAGCAGAAAAACAATTGAACGACATGCAAGAAAACATGATTTACATGAAATTATCTTATGATGAAGAAAATGAATTAAAGCAACTTGAAAACCAAATTTATAAATCTAAATAATATTTCTTCTTTAAAAAATTATAAAAAAATGAAACTAAAATTAGTAAATCTGTTTTTTTTGATGGCATTTTCTTTGCTGTCGGCACAAAACCCTGTTGTTATTGGAGAGAAGTTTGACTTCGATACTAAATTTGAAAAAGACCCGCAATTGGTTTTAAAAGACAATTACAATCACTATTTGTGCACCGTTAAAAACAGAGACGGAATGTTGGCAGACCATCATATTGTTCTTAGAAAATTTGATCAAAAAAATCAGCTTGTAGATACTTTTACACAAGATTTTGCAATAAATATTTTTACACTTCACAATTACTTAGGTGCTTACGAATTAAGCAATGACAAATTAGTTGTGTTTATAGAATCTTATTCTAATAAAACGAGTAAAACAGAGCTTTACAAGTATGTTTTTGATAAAAACACAGGAAAATTCACTTCAACTGTAGTTGCATCTTATCCAATTATATCATTAAGTAAATCAGGTACTTTTAGTATTTCAAAATCTGAAAACGGACAATATTTTGGTTTAGTTTATCAAAAATACAATACCAAAAAAGAACCCGAAGAAAGCGATTGTATGTTGTTAGATTCAAAAACACTAGATGTTATTTGGAAAAAAACAGTTTCGTTTGCAGATGAGTTTTATACTACAGAAAAAATAACTACTAATTCTGCTAAAATTATCTTTTTAAGAGCGCCTAGAAGTTATAAAGAAACCAACTATCTTTCGGTAATTGATAGTCAAGGACAAGAAGTAAAAAGATTTGATGAAAACACTAAAGTATTCAAACCGCTAGCAATTTCAATTGGAACACAAGACTATTTAATTGCTGTTAATTATCACGACAAAGGCATTAGAAGAGGCGATTTTGGAAGTATTATGTTCTATGATTTAGGACAAGGAAAAATGCTTAAAAACAACGCTATCGAAGATTTTAATATGACAAAAGATATTAAAGAAGTAAATTTTAGAAATGTTTTTATCCAAAACAATGAGATTCATTTATTTGTGGAAGGTAAATTTCAATCGGGAACAAAACCAAGTGTAGATTTTCCAAATTCTACTTTTACTGATCCTAAATATAATTTTGGCCCTTCAAATTTGTTGATTTTATCATTAGAAGGCGAATTAAAACAAAACATTAAACTTCCAATAAACAATGATACCGAAGCCGATTTTTATCATTCGTTTGGGTTGTTGAACATTAAAGGAAATTACTTTGTAAATACTGGTTTGTTTTATAAAAACAACAATTACTATTATGGCTTTAATAAAATAAACCCTAGCAGTAAATTTGAAATTACATCTGTAAACTTAAATTACAATTTCAATAATGACTACTCTTACAAAATTGTAAATCAATTGATTGCTTACTTTAACGATAGTAATAAATTACTTTTTACTAGAATGTATGGCGCTGATAAGATGTATTTTGTAAGCATACCATTGCCACAATAAATAGCAATAAATTTTCAATAAACTAAAAATACCGCTAGATTTAGCGGTATTTTTTAGTTATAAATTTAGCAGATTTTCTCGAAATAAATCAGCGTAATATTGAATTACATTTTGGTCAAAATAAGGTTCGTTTTCAATTCTTCCTATAAACTTTGCGCCAGTTTTTTTTAAAATAATTTCCTCAGAAGCTTTATTTTCATCACCAGAAAAAATGATTCCTGCTACTTCAATTTTTCTGCTTTTTAATGCTTCGAATGATAATAAGGTATGATTTATACTTCCTAAATAATGACGTGAAACCAGAATTACTTTATAGTCTTTTTGAATTAAATCGATAACGCAATCGGCATCATTTAACGGAACTAGCAATCCGCCTGCGCCTTCAATTACAAGATGGTTTTTAGTTTTTGGTTCGATGATTTTTATTAAATCTATTGTAATACCGTCCATTTTTGCAGCTAGATGCGGACTTGCTGGCGTGTTGAGTTTGTAGCTGTTTTCAAAGATTTTGGATTTGGAAACGATTCCCTCGACTGCGCTCGGGATGACAGACTTGTTTAAACTAAAAGCTAAAGATTTTACCTTATGACTATCGGAATTGTCTAAATCGCCTGCTTGGATGGGTTTCCAATAATCGGCTTCTAGTGCTTGTGTGATTATTGCTGATGTAATGGTTTTGCCTACATCGGTGCCAATACCTGTTATAAATAGTTTCATATTTTAGCCACGGATAAAACGGATTGAACGGATTATCACTGATTTTTTAAATTAATTTTTCTGTCGTTTGTGTATATAAACCTTTTAAATTCTGGTTCTTCACCAAAATTCAATAGCAATCCAACTTCAACTGGTGTTGCTCATTATTTGTGCAACATGTACATTCATAAGTAATTCTGTTGCTTTCAATTCTACGATTACTTTATCTTCAACTAGTAAATCAGAGTAATATTCTCCAACTAATTGTTTTTTAAAATAAACTTTAATTTGTTTTTGAGCTTCAACTTTATATCCCAAAGATTTTAATTCAAAGTACATAGCATT
>CANCFZ010000046.1 GCA_947377425.1 Flavobacteriaceae bacterium | reverse complement strand
GCCTTTATTGCCAACAGAAAAATCTTGAGTAATTCTAGCCGAAATCAAATCGTATTCATATTTTTTATTTGTAGCCGAAAACGCTTTTTCATATCCTAATGAAATTGTTGGATAACTTTCATTTCCAATATTGTATTTTCCGTCTGGTCGTGTCCAGTAATGTTGGCCAAATTTTATTCGTGCCAAAAGCGCACCTTTTACTAAATTGTGTTTATCAAATGTTGGTGTTACATAATCATTTGGTAATAACGGATTATTAGAAGAATAAACATCATCTGTTTTAGTAATGCTATGATCTGTTGTATTCCACAAAGGTTTTCTTTCAGAATATTCAACATTTAAATTCATATTCAGACCATTAACAACCTCGCGTCCAAAATTGGCTGAAACAAAGTTTTTCTCATACAATTTCATAAAGTTATTTTTGAATAACAAACTACTAAAGGTGTTAACCATGTTAGAAATTGGATTGCTTCCGTTGAATTGAGCAACACTGCTTCCGCCATTTATAAATAACATTGCGTTATTAGTGTTGTTGAATTTTCGTGAATAACTCGCTGTAGCACGCAATTGTTTTTCAGAAAATCCATAGTCAAAACGAGAAGCTATTCTAGTGAATGTTCTTTTTTCTTCATTTCGTGTATAATACGAAAAGCCAACTTGAGTTTTCCAACCTTGAACTGTGTTAAATGAAGTTGACATTAATGGACCTTCGTAGTTGAAGTACCTTTTTTTATACGAATTGGAGTAACTGTATCCAGAAATCACATTCATAAATTTGAATTTATTTCTTTTGTTGTCAATAGAATCCAAGTATTGTTTCGATTTCTTTTTGGTTTGCAAAGCGTCTTTTTTTAAATAATCACCACTTTCTTCCATAGTTAATGGAACTGGACGAATAGTATTCCAAAAAGAATCTTCTTTTTTATTGGCATTATCTTCAAATTTTAATACCTCATTTGTGAATGTCTTCTTCTCGAATTTTTCAGGAAACTCAAAATTTGAATATACATATGTAAATTTACCGTTAATGTTTATGCCCAACATTCCAGCTTCAAAATCGATGGTTTGTGTGTTTTTTGACCAAATTTTATTTTTACTGTTGTAACTAAAACTTTGTTTTAACGTTAATGTGTTCAATGCTGGATTTTGCATCTGACTTCCTTTTATAGACAAATCAACGGCATAAATTTCCCAACTATCATCAACAATATAGATGTAGCCTTCCATTGCTGGTTCAGAATTTCGCTTTGGAGTTACTTTAATTTTGTTGATTACTTTGTTGTTTTCATCAGCAAAAGAACCGTCAAATTTGTATTTGTAATAATTAAAAGCACCATCGGCAATAGGAGAAATTACTTTTACATCAAAATCTAAATAATTTTCATAAAAATCAAAATTAACATCAGCGGCATTATTAAAGCTGAATCCGTTATCATTACCACTAACTTTTGAAGCCACAATAACTTCTTTCATTTTATCGGGTTTTTGAAAAGTAATTTTTGAAACAGTTTCCGATAAGTATAAAATCCCACTTCGAGTGGAATCGATTATTTCATCAAAGAAATCTAACTTTTGTCCCATTATAGTTTTGGGCAAATTCTTCACTCTAAAAATTCCTCTTGAATAGAAATCAGCATTGTATTTTGCTGTTTTCAAAGAATTATCTTTTCGATTTGCAATAGCATTTTTTATGATTTCAATAGCAGGATTTACTTTCTTATCAATTACAACTTCGTCCAATTGAAATTCTTCTTCTATAAGTATTACATCTACATTTTGTGCGATTCTAGAAGTTTCAACTACTTTTTTCTCTGTTTTATATCCTAAATATTGATAGAGAATTACATAAGTTCCCTCAGTTTTTAGGTTTAGTTCATATTTTCCTTGCTCGTTGGAAGTTGTACTTATATAAGTGTCTTTTACATATATATTAGCAAAAGGAATTGGTTTTCCTTTATTGTCTGTAACTGTTCCTTTTATTTGAGAAAAAGTTGTAATTGAAATCAAAAGAAATAGGAGCGAAGTAATTTTTTTCATTTTTGGTGTTTGTTAAAAGTTTTTTCACAGAGAATCACAGAGGTTTTTCACAGAGAAAATGATTAAATTTTGAAGCGTTTAATTCCTTCTTTAAGAAGTTTTGTGTTAAAGTTTATTAGCAATCCAGTTGAATAATCGCCTAATTTCATATAAGTTAATATTTGAGCAGTATGAACGTCTGTGAATTTTTCTACTGTTTTGAGTTCAATAACTAATCGGTTTTCAATTAGAAGATCAATTCGGTAACCATGATCTATTTTAATTTCTTTATATATAATAGGTAAGTTTATTTCTCTTTCTGCATATAAACCATGTGCTTTCAATTCGTAAAATAAACATTCTTGATAAGCAGATTCTAATAGTCCTGGGCCAAGATTCCTATGAACTTCTATAGCGCAACCTATTACTATTTCAGTTAATTCGTTTATTTCCATTTTTTAAAAAGCTTTAATATGTGTGAAACCTTTGTAAAAAAAATTTTTTTAAATGAGAATCTCTGTGAAGTCTCTGTGTAAAATTTAATTTATAAAAACGATTGTAATGCCAATTCATAACTTTTTAATCCAAATCCAATTACAATTCCTTTAGCATTTGGTGAAATATAAGATTGGTGTCTAAAATCTTCTCTCGAAAAAGTATTCGAAATATGAACTTCAATAACCGGAGTTGCAATTGCTTTAATAGCATCTCCAATTCCAATAGAAGTATGAGTGTATGCTGCTGCATTAAGGATAATACCATCAAAAGAAAAACCAACTTCTTGGATTTTACCGATTAGTTCGCCTTCAATATTGCTTTGATAATAGTCTAAAGTAATGGTTGGATATTTTGTTTCTAGTTCTTTAAAATAGTCTTCAAATGTTTTACTTCCATATACCTCAGGTTCACGTTTGCCTAGTAAGTTTAGGTTTGGGCCGTTTATAATTATGATTTTCATGTGTAAATAGATTTCAGTAAAAATAAAAAAACCGCTTCTATTAAAGAAGCGGTTTGTGTTTTTTTTAAGTAAGTTTGCCTAATATTCCGGGTAAGCTCTTTCCTTTTAGTTCATAAAAGGCTTTTAGCCATAAAGGAAATAAAAGTGGAACAACTATAAATGATAGTTTATTATAATTCCAAGCATCTGTAAATTGAAAATGAATAAAATGCATAGTAGCTTTAGTTAAACCGCATGCGTAACATTCAACTCCTGCTAGCATTTTTGAAAGACAAATACTATCGCCTTTATCAAAAAAATCAGAAGGTAATATCAATAAAACAAAAGGTGTAATTATAGTAATCCAAATTCGGATATAAAAAACAAATTTTCTTATCATTATAGCGTTTTTCCGTAGCTACCATCTTTTGGTTGTAAGTCACCTGTGATGATTCTAACTAAATCAATAAGTGCCCATACTCCACATCCACCAGCGGTTAACAATTGAACAACACCTTGCCAAGTGTAACCTAAATAAAATCTGTGAATTCCAATTCCACCAACAACAATACAAAGAATTAATGCAATAACTTGACTTTTACTTCCGCCAGCTGCTGCAGGAGAAGTTACTTCTTCTTTGTTTTTTTCTACCACAACAGAAGTGTTAGAAGTTGTTTTTTGTTCTACTGGAAAAGAGGCATACGAAGCCGTTACAGAAAGCATTAAAAATGCAACAAGACTAAAAAATAATTTGATTTTCATAATTTGATGTTTTGGTTAATAAAATTTTATATTTGCACAAATATATAAATAGAAATTTAAGATGAAAATATTTACAGCTTTTTTTTTACTTTTTAATAGTTTTTTGTTTTCTCAGTCCAATAATGAATATGAGTTCATGGGTGGGTTGAAATTAAATGGTAAAGACGATCAGGTAATATCTTATAAAATTGTTTTTTCTGAAAAGGAAGGAGTTATTAGTGGATATTCTATTACGGACCTAGGAGGTGATTATGAAACTAAGAATGTGATTTCTGGAAAATATAGCTCTAAAACAAATAGTTTTCAGTTTAGAGAAGAGAGTATAATTTATACAAAGTCTAAAATTAAAAAAGAAAGTTTCTGCTACGTGAATTATTCAGGCAAATTAAATTTAAAGTCTAATAATCCAAAAATCAACGATGACTTTATTGGTTTATACCAAAATAAATCAAAATGTGTAAACGGAATAATCCAATTGGTTGGAACTAAGAGTATCTATAAGTTGATGAATAAAGTGAATAATAGAATTCAAAAATCAAAAAAAATTGATGCTCAAACAAAAGAGAAAGTCAACCCTATTAAATTGTTAGATTCTGTTAATTCAAATGTTCTAAAGAGTAAACAAAATTTACAGATGTTTACAAAAGATGACAAAGTAACATTTGAAGTGCATGATGCTGGAGTTGAAGATGGTGATATGATTAATATTTATGTTGACGGAAAGTTGTTTCTTGAAAATTATGTTGTTATGAATAAACCTAAATCCTTTGAAATTCCTATAAAAAACGACAGCGTGATAATAGAAATTGAAGCAGTTAATGAAGGAGAAGCTCCTCCAAACACAAGTGATATTCTTATTAAAGATTCTACAAATGAATTAAAGACAATTACTAAATTGAATAAAAATAATAAGACAGCCATTGAGATTGTTAAATCTGAATAAGGGAAAAAGTAATGCTATAGCTACAAAATAACACTGTTTTGCACTTTTTTGACGTAATTTTTGAGTGTTAAAAAAAAGTGAAATTTTTTAAAAGCTTGTTGTTCTTTGGTTAATCTTTTGTTTTTTAATTATTTAACGCCGAACTCTTGTTAATAACTCTGTTAACAACTGCAAAGTAACCTCTAAATAATAGAAAACAATATAGACCTAACTTTGACCTATTAATTTTAAACAAAATATAACATGAAAAAAATTATTTTAACAGTAGCAGCAGTATTCGTTTTATCGTTTGCTAACGCTCAAGACAAAAAAGAAGCTAAAGGATTTGGTTTCTCAGAAGGAGATGTATTTGTAGAAGGTAGTTTATCTTCAACAAGTTCAAATGACAAGAATTCAGATACTAAAACTAGTACTTTCGAATTCAACCCAAAAGCTGGATATTTTTTATCTGACAAATTTGCAGTTGGAGTAGAATTAGGAATTGGTTCAGGTAAAACTACTGTTGCAGGAACTAACACTTCTAAATCAAGCAACTTTAATTTTGGTGCTTTTGGTAGATATTATTTCTTAGATTTAGGTCAAAGATTTAAAACTTATACTGAATTTGGATTTAATGTAGATTCTAAAAAAACTGGAGTTTCTACAACAACAACTGATAACACTTTTAAAATTGGTGCAGGTTTAGGACTTAACTATTTTGCAACTCCTAAATTAGCTATTTCTTTTGGTTTATCTGATGTGCTTGCTTATAAAAGCATGAAATCAAATGCTACAGGAGACAAAGGATCTAATAGTATGGATTTAAACTTAAATGTTTTCAATAATTTCTTTACAACTCCAACTTTTGGAATGTTGTACAAATTCTAATCTAATTTAGATTAAAATACAGGAACCACTCGTTAATTCGAGTGGTTTTTTTTTGCTCATTCTGAATTAGGTTTAATAACTTTCCAATATATTTGAATCAATGAATTGGACAACTTACATAAAAAGCTTTCAATCCTATTTAAGAATTGAACGAGGATTATCAAAAAACACCATTGATAATTATTCGTTTGATATAGAACGGCTTTGCCTTTTTTTGGAAGAAAATAAAATTGAAGTGTCTCCAATAAAGATTTCAGAAGAACAAGTTCAGCAATTCATTTATGCTGTTTCTAAAGAAGTAAATGCCCGTTCTCAAGCAAGAATAATATCGGGTTTGAAAAGCTTTTTTTCTTATTTGATTTTTGAAGATTATCGTGCTACTTCTCCAATGGAATTGATTGAAGCTCCAAGATTAGGACGAAAATTGCCCGATACTTTGTCCATTCAAGATATTGATAGTTTAATTGAAGCTATTAATCTTGAAAAAAATGAAGGAGAACGAAACCGTGCCATGTTGGAAACTTTATATGGTTGCGGATTGCGTGTTTCGGAACTTACCACTCTAAAAATTTCAGATTTATTCTTTGAAGAAGGATTTATTAAAATCACAGGAAAAGGAAATAAACAACGATTTGTTCCAATCAGTGAAGTAACAATGAAATATATTGATTTTTATAGAATTAAAAGAAATAATCTTTTAATTCAGAAAGGTTATGAGGATACTTTGTTTCTAAATCGTAGAGGAAAACAGTTAACTAGAGCAATGATTTTTACAATTATTAAAGATTTAGCTGTAAAAATTGGTTTAAATAAATCCATTAGTCCACACACATTTCGACATTCATTTGCTACACATTTGCTAGAAAACGGCGCTGATTTAAGAGCTATTCAATTAATGCTTGGACATGAATCAATAACTACTACAGAGATTTATGTTCATTTAGATAGAAAACATTTAACACAAATAATGAATAATTTTCATCCTAGAAAATAGTAATTTTGTAATTCATAGATTACAAAATAAACATAAATATGTATTTAAACGATTAAATGTGTAATTTATCGAATTTGTTTTTTATATTTGATTTCGCAATATCATAAGATTTTGCAGTAAATTTAAAATTGGTCCCAAACCTATTATAAGTTATGAAAACAAGTTTAGCCACTAATAAATATTTATTAGAAGAAAAAGTCAACTATTATAAAAAAATATTAAATCAAGTTCCCGATTTAATATTTCAATTGACAGTTTCTCCCGAAAATGATTTTTATTTTTCTTATTTTAATAAGAGCATTATTTCTTTTTTTGAAGTAAGCGAATTTGAATTAAGCGGAACTCCAATTGATATTATCAATAGTAGGTTGCATCCAGACGATAAACAACTTTTTTTTGATACTTTATTTAATTCTAAAAAGAAACTTGTTCCTTGGACGTGTGAGTTTAGAGTTTTTATGAAAAATAAGCGTATTAAATGGTTTAAAGTTGATGCAAATGTGGAGGCAAATTTTGATAAAGATGTATTTTTTTATTGTAGTTTGACTAATATATCAAATATTAAAAAACGGGAACTAAAAGCTCAAGAATCAGAAACTCGCTATCAATTTGCACTTGAAGCTTCCAAAAAAGGGATTTGGGATTATAATCTCAAAACAGAGAAAGTGTTTTTTTCTAAAGAGTCTTTAGATATCCTTCAATTTGATGAGTTTGATAATATTAATACTAACGCACAATGGGACGATAGAATTCACCCTGACGATGTTGACGATTATTTGTTGAGTATTCAATCACATAAAGAAGATAAATCGCCTTATTTTGAAAATACAAAACGTGTTTTGGCAAAAGATGGAACCTATAAATGGGTGTTGAGTCGAGGAAAAATTATTGAAAGAGACGAAAATGGAAACCCAATTAGAATTATTGGAACTCATAGTGATGTAACTTCTGTCAAAGAAAAAGAGAACGAATTACTTCATAATTTAGATATTATAGTTGAACAAAATAACAGATTATTGAATTTTGCTCATATAGTTTCACATAATTTAAGATCACACACCGGAAATTTCCAAATGCTATTAACCATGATGGACGAAACAGACGACTTGCTAAGCCAAGAAGAATGTTTGGGTCACTTAAAAACAACTTCTAATGCTTTGTCTGAAACGATTGATCATTTAAAAGAATTAGTTGATATTCAAAACACTATAATTCATAAACGAGAGGATTTGAATCTTAGATTGTATCTAAATCAAACACTTGAGGTTTTGAGTAGAGAGATTAAAGACAACAAGGTTACAATTGTTAATAAAATTGGTGAAAAAGATACTATAAAGTTTAATCCAGCATACTTAGAAAGTTTATTTTTAAACTTTACAACTAATGCTATAAAATATTCTCATCCAGAACGTGATCCTGAGATAAGTTACTCTTTTTCAAGAAAAGGAGGTAAGTTGGTTCTCTTAATTAAAGATAATGGAATAGGTATAAATTTGGAAAAACATGGTGAAAAATTGTTTGGAATGTATAAAACATTTCATAAAAATGCCGATGCTAGAGGCATTGGATTATTTATCACAAAAAATCAAATTGAATCTATGGGAGGTAGCATCGAAGTTGAAAGCAAAGTAAATGTTGGAACCACTTTTAAAATAAATTTTAATGAAGAAATTTAATACTATTTTTGTTGTTGATGATGATTTAGTCTATCATTTTATTATAAAAAAATTATTTTCAAAATGCAATATAAATGTTGATACTAAATACTTTTTTAATGGACTTGAAGCTATAGATGAGTTAAAGACAAAAGTTGAAAATGATAACGTACCTGATTTAATTCTCTTAGATATTAATATGCCAATTTATGATGGATGGCAATTCTTAGATGAATTTAGAAAACTAAAAGAGAGTATTACAAAAGAGATTACGGTTTATTTAGTAAGTTCGTCTAATGATATTTCTGATTTGAATAAATTTAAAATGTATAAAGACGAGGTTAAAAAGTTTTACTACAAACCGATGACCCAAGAAGATTTTGAAACAATATTTGTTTAAAAAGCATAAGAAGATAAATATAAAAAAAGAGGTACACATTGTGTACCTCTTTTGGGTTCAGTATTTTTCAGAAAACTATTTGGCAATATTTACAGCTCTAGTTTCTCTAATTACAGTAATTTTTACTTGACCAGGATAAGTCATTTCTGTTTGAATTTTTTGTGAAATATCAAATGATAGATTTGAAGCCATATCATCACTTACTTTTTCACTTTCTACAATTACACGCAGTTCACGTCCGGCTTGTATAGCATAGGCATTTTTAACGCCGCTAAATCCAAAAGCAATTTCTTCTAAATCTTTCAAACGTTGAATATAAGAATCAAGAACTTGACGACGAGCGCCTGGTCTAGCTCCAGAAATTGCATCACAAACTTGTATAATAGGAGAAATTAAATATTTCATTTCAATCTCATCGTGATGCGCTCCAATTGCGTTGCAAACTTCTTCTTTTTCACCAAATTTTTCAGCCCATTGCATTCCTAATAGTGCGTGAGGTAAATCACTTTCTGCATCAGGTACTTTTCCAATATCGTGAAGTAAACCAGCACGTTTTGCTAATTTCACATTCAGTCCTAGTTCGGCAGCCATTATTCCACAAAGTTTTGAAACTTCGCGAGAGTGTTGCAATAAGTTTTGTCCATAAGAAGAACGGTATTTCATTCTTCCAACAACTTTTATCAGTTCAGGATGTAATCCGTGAATTCCTAAATCTATTACAGTACGTTTACCTACTTCAATGATTTCATCATCAATTTGTTTCGTTGTTTTTGCTACAACTTCTTCAATTCGTGCTGGGTGAATACGTCCGTCGGTAACTAATTTATGTAATGACAAACGAGCAATTTCTCTTCTAACTGGGTCAAAACAAGAAAGGATAATCGCTTCTGGAGTATCATCAACAATAATTTCAACACCAGTTGCAGCCTCAAGTGCGCGAATGTTTCTACCTTCACGACCAATAATTCTACCTTTTACATCATCAGATTCAATATTGAAAACAGAAACGCAATTTTCAACTGCTTCTTCTGTTCCAACACGTTGAATGGTGTTGATGATTACTTTCTTAGCTTCTTGTGCAGCAGTGAGTTTTGCTTCTTCAATAGTTTCTTGAATATGAGCCATTGCTTTAGTTTTAGCTTCGGCTTTTAAGCTTTCTACTAATTGTTCTTTAGCATCTTCAGCAGATAAACCAGAAATCACTTCTAGTTGTTCTACTTGGCTTTTGTGCATTTTTTCTACTTCTTGATGCTTTTTATCAAGCATTTCTATTTTAGAAGTATATTCAGTAGTCTTTGCTTCAAAATCGTCGTTTACTTTTTTAGCTTTTGCTAATTCACTTGAAACTTGCGACTCTTTGTCTCTAATTCTTTTTTCAACTTCTGCCATTTTTTTATCTTTCGATAAAATTTCTTTTTCATGTTCCGATTTCAATTCAAGAAACTTCTCTTTAGCTTGAAGCAGCTTGTCTTTTTTGATGTTTTCACCTTCTAAATTGGCATCTTTTAAAATTGATCCAGCTTCTTTTTTGGCGTTTTTAATCAAATTGGAAACATTGCTTTTTTCGAGCATTTTTGCAATGGCAAAACCTCCAGCAATTCCAGCTATAACGGCGATAATTATTAATAGTGTAGTACTCATGTTTGTTAAAATTTATATATAAAAAAACCTACATTAATTGCTTGTATAAACTCGTAAGGACAAGTTTTGAGCTAACTCGCTGTTCAAGTTTCCCAACTGAATGGGCTTACTATAGAGGCGATGATTTACTCATTTTAATTTGTTAGTGTTGAGTTTACCAAAAATGAACTAATGTAGGCAGTATTTTTAGTTTATTTATAAGAACGTTTTTTCTTGTTGTTTATTATTTGTTGAGATACTCGTCTAATAAATTATTGAGTTTTGTCAATCGTTCTATTGATTCTGTTCCATCAATTGAATTTTCAACATTTTTCTGTTCCATTTGAGAAGCAAATTGTAAGGCACACATTGCCAAAACATCTTGCTTATCACGAACAGCATAATTTTCTTCAAATTGCTTAATCATAACATCAATTTTTTTGGAAGCACTACGCATAGCTTCTTCTTGTGACATATTTACCGTTAACGGATAAACTCTGTCAGCAATTGATATTTTAATTTTAAGCTTTTCATCCATAGTTTTAATCTGCTAGCTGCGCTATACAATAATCAATTTCACGAATTAATGAATTTATTTTAAGCTTGGTATCTCTTTTATATTCTTCACTGCCTAATAATGAATTAGCCATTTTTAATGTTTCAAAATCTTTTTTTAACGTATCAATAGCTAAATTTTGATTTTGCAATGTAGCCGCAGAAATCTTCATTTCTTGTTGTAACGCTTGATTTTTTTGTTCCAAATTATTGATTTTTCCAACCAATTTCCGAATCTTATTTTCAAGAGTATCAATTATTTCTGCAATTTCACTCATCTATGACAATATTCATTACTTAATCTTACAAATTTATAATTCCTATTCTATTAAAGCAATGTTTTTAGTTAAAAATTATATTTATTTTTTTAATTAAATCTAATATTTTGTTTAATAGTGAGTTATCATTGAGATTTAGTTTTTTTGTAGTTATCAAGTTTTTTATATCTTAGCAAAAATCCTTATAGAATGAAACCCTTGCACATTTTACTGTTATTTGCCTCAATTGTATCTGCTCAAAATCAATATCCGAAAGATTATTTTAGACTACCTTTAGATATTCCTATGCAGTTGTCAGGAAATTTCGGAGAATTACGACCAAATCACTTTCATGCTGGATTTGATTTTAAAACCAATCAAAAAGAAGGACTTAATGTTTATGCTGCTGCAGATGGTTATGTTTCAAGGATAAAAATTTCTACTGTTGGTTATGGAAAAGCTATTTATATAACTCATTCAAATGGGTTTACAACAGTTTATGGTCATCTTCAAAAAGCTAGCGGAAAAATTCAAGATAAAATTTTAGAATTGCAATATTCTGAAAAAAATTATGAAGTGGAAGCTTATTTTAAACCAGATGAGTTACTTGTTAAAAAAGGAGATATTATTGCGATTTCTGGAAATACAGGTGGTTCAGAAGGACCACATTTGCATTTCGAATTTAGAGATAATAAAACCGAAAAAATTATAAATCCTTTGTTTTTTGGTTTGGATTTAAAAGACACTAAAAGCCCTGTAATTACTAATCTTTTGGTTTATCCTATCGATAATTCTTCTGTTGTAAATGAATCTAAAAGACCTGTTTTAATGAGTTTGTCTTTGCAAAAAGACGGTACTTATTTGTCTGAAAAAGTTTTAGCAACTGGTAGAATTGGTTTTGGTATTAATGCTTTTGATTTGGATGATGTTTCATATAATCCAAATGGCGTTTATAAAACACAATTATTTTCTAACGGAAATCCCATTTTTGGTTATAAATTTGATCAGATGGTTTTTGATGAAGCTAGATATGTCAATGCTTTTGTCGATTATGCGAGATATAAAAAAACGCATCAGCGAGTTCAAAAATTATTTATGAAACAACCTTATGGATGGAGTAATATTTATCAAAATAGTGATAATGGAATTTCTAACGTAACTCCAAATTTTCTTGCTTCTCAACGAATTGAAGTTTCTGATTATTTTGAAAATAAAACAATTATTGATATTCCAATTGAATATTCATCTAAACCAGCCGTTATTTCGGAAGATATAAAACCAACCAAATATTTTATCAAAGCTAAATCTGATGCTAATTTTGAAAAAGAAAATGTTTCAGTATTTTTCCCAGCTGGAACTTTTTATGATGATTTTTATCTAAATTTTGATGTTAAGAATGAGGTTCTATATTTACATGAAGATATAGTTCCTGCTCATTCCTATTTCAATATTTCATTTGAAGACACTAAATCATCTGAAAATGATAAGAAAAAAATGTTTATTGCTTCTTTAAATGGAAATAAATTGAGTTACAACACAACAAAACTAGTAGGTTCTACGTTTTCTTGTAAAACAAAAACATTAGGTCAATTTATTTTAGCTAAAGATACCATTGCTCCAAAAATAACTATTACAAAAAGCATTGAAGATAAGTGGCTTACGGATAAAAAAAGTATTCAGTTAATAATTTCCGACGATTTGTCTGGAGTTAAAACATACAATGGATATATTAATGATAAATGGGTTTTGTTTGAATATGAACCAAAAACAAAGAAATTAACACATGCTTTTGATGATAAATTGTTGTTAGAAGGTCAAAATATATTGAAGGTTGTAGTAACCGATAATATAGGAAATTCAACTATCTTTGAAACGCATTTTTTCAGAAGTCAAAAAAAATAATATCCTTTGAAAACAAAAAATCAAATTTTTCATTTACTTTTCTTAATGTTCTCGATAGTAACATTTTCGCAAAATGCTAAAGTTACAGGAATTGTATTAGATGAAAATAAAAATCCAGTAGAAGGCGTAAACATAAGCTATCAAAGTAAATCAGCCATAACCAATAGCAATGGATTCTATGTGATTGAAGTTCCAGC
>CANCFZ010000045.1 GCA_947377425.1 Flavobacteriaceae bacterium | reverse complement strand
GTACTAGTTAAATGATACGTGATTTGAATACCTAGTTGAGTAGAAATCTCTGAATCTTTGGTATGTAAATCAAATAAACACGATACGCCATCGTTGTTGTCATCACAAACCACATAGTTACTTGGAGATGTGATGGTTGGAGCGGTGATTACTGAAATTTGAATTGTTGTAGGAGTTGAACACTGACCTGCTGTTGGAGTAAAAGTATAGGATTGGGTTCCAACTATTGAAGTTGAAATTGTTGATGGAAACCATGTTCCGGTTACACCACTTGTAGAAGATGTATTTAAAATAGCAGGTGTATCATTCTGACAATAAGGACCAAATGTATTAAAATTTGCTGCAGTTGCTGCATTAATACTTATGTTCATAGTAGTAATTGTAGCACATTGATTTGCGATTGGAGTAAAAGTATACGTTTGTATTCCAACTGTATTTGTTGAAATTGTTGCAGGAGACCAAGTTCCAGTAATTCCATTAGAAGAAGTTGTTGGTAAAATTCCTGTTGTTGCGTTTAAACAATAGGGACCAAGTGCAGTAAATGTTGGTAAAATTAATGTTGTAATTATCACATTCATTGTTGCTAATGTAGCACATTGCCCTGCCGCTGGTGTAAAAGTATAAGTTTGTGTTCCAATTATTGTTGTTGAAATTGTTACAGGATTCCATGTTCCAGTAATACCATTATTTGAAGTTGTTGGTAAATTATTAGGAATTGCATTTTGACAATATGGACCTAATGTTGTAAAAGTTGGAACAGTAGGTTGTGTAATGGTAATATTCATTGTTGCTATTGTAGCACATTGACCTGCCGCTGGTGTAAAAGTGTAAGTTTGTGTTCCAATTACTGTTGTTGAAATTGTTGCAGGAAACCAAGTACCAGTAATTCCATTTGATGATGTTGTAGATAAATTTCCAGGTGTAGTATTTTGGCAATATGATCCTAATGCAGCAAAAGCAGTTATTGTTGGAGCAGTAATGGTAACATTCATTGTTGCAATTGCAGCACATTGACCAACAGTAGGAGTAAAAGTATAAGTCTGCGTTCCAACTGTAGTTGTTGAAATTGCTGTAGGTAACCAAGTTCCAGTAATTCCATTAGAAGACGTTGTAGGTAAACTTCCGGGTGTCGTATTTTGGCAATAAGGGCCTAATAAAATAAAGGTTGTAACTATTGGAGCAGTAATGGTAATGTTCATTATTGCTGTTGTAGAGCATTGACCTACGTTTGGAGTAAAAGTATAAGTCTGCGTTCCAACAGTTGTTGTTGAAATTATTGAAGGATTCCATGTCCCTATAATTCCATTAGAAGACGTTGTAGGTAAACTTCCAGATGTTGTGTTTTGGCAATAAGGTCCTAATGCAGTAAAAGTGGGAATAGTCGGAGCTGTAATTGTAATATTCATAGTTATTATTGTAGCACACTGACCTGCGTTTGGTGTAAATGTATAAGCTTGCGTTCCAACAGTTGTTGTTGAAATTATTGAAGGAGACCAAGTTCCAGTAATTCCATTTGTAGATGTAAAGAGTAAATTTCCTGGTGTTGCATTTTGACAATAAGGACCTAATGCTATAAAATTTGGAACAATTGGAGTAGTTATAGTAACGTTCAATGTTTGAGTGCTTGCACAAGGATTTAATACTGCATTAGGAGTAAAAATATAACTCCCACTTGTAGTATTATTTATTGTTGAAGGCAACCAAGTACCAGCAATTCCATTAGGTGATGTAGTTGCTAAAATTGGAGCAACACTACCTGAACAAAATGGAGCTATAACTGAAAAATTTGGTACAATTGGAGATGTAGAAGCATGTGCAGTTTGTGATCCAACACATCCAACACCATTTGCTGTTAAAGTAAAAACAACACAATCTCCAGATGATAATCCAGTTACAGTATAATTTGATGGAGATATCCAAGTTCCTGTAATTGCAGGTCCACCATTAACTGTATAGCTATAGGTGAAATTAGTTTGTCCAACATTGGCAAAATCAAAATTTAACTGAGTTGGAAGAATTGTATTTGGACTTGCATTATCATAAAATAAACCTAAAGAAGGTCCTGTATTAATAACCGTTACTATAATTGGAACTCTTGGACTTTCGCAGCCACCAATTGTTTGGCTTACATAATATGTAGTTGTTCCTAAAGTTGATGTAGATGGAGTGGGAGCAATAGATGATGCTGTTCCTCCTGTTGAATCAGTCCCATACCAATTTAAAGTTCCTCCTGCGGTAGGAGTAGCTGATAAAGGAACAGCAACTGCATTTTGACAATAACTTACTGGAGATGTCACATTAGGTGAGCTTACCGTAGTAAAATTTACCGTAAGTGTTGATGTTCTAGTTGATGTACAAGAACTATTCTTAGTTCCTGTAAGAGTAAGTATAACAGAACTTCCGGATGCATTTGGGTCTATCGTATAATTTGAAGATAAATTTGATACATTTGAAAAAGTTCCATTTGGAGCTGTCCACAATACCGAATCTTGTCCTTGTGCTGTTCCAGTTAAGTTTATTGTACTTCCTTTACAGGCTGTAATTGAGGCTCCTGCATTAACTGTAAAAGGAGGAATAGGTGCGCTACAACCATTGTTAGTGTAAGTTGGTGTTCCAGATGGCGAAAAATTAATCGTTGAACCATCATTCTCTGCAGTAGTTCCTCCATAAGAGCCATTAATATTTATTAATAAACTTCTGTCATAGGTAACGGTATCTGTACAGGCACCAAAAGACATTACAAGAGTTCTACTGCCTGGAGAAATATTATAATTAGCAAAGTTACCTCCAATATTACTCGGATTATTTTGAAAAATCATATATATAGTTCCAGTGAGCGATGCAAAAGAATTAAAAGCTGTATTGAGGTTAAAACTTGTAACAAGAATAACGGTAGCATTAGCAGGTAAAATTCCACCTGTAGGTTCAAGTATTTGACCACAACTACCAGCGGCTGTAATATCTGCTTGTAAAGCTGCAACCTTTGATGCAGTAGTAGCATTTTGAATAAGACCTAACCAAGGATTTGTTGCGTTTGGCCAAGTAACATTTAAAGCGCTTATATTTAAAGCAGTTGCTCCAACTTTAAATCTAACCATTTCATTATACCCTTCTTCATTAACTGGGCTGTTTGGAGAACAGGCATCCACAAGAATGCTTTCAATTTCAAAACATTGTGAAAATGATTTTTGTGTAATTATAAAAGAGAGGAATATTAAAATAGAAAGATATCTAGTAGATTTTTTCAACATGATAGTTTTTTTGTAAAATGTAATTTACAAAAATAGAGAATTTAATTTATAGTGAAGTAAATTACAAATTAAAATAAGGTTAAGAAGTTACTAAAAACAAAAAAATCTCAAGAATTCTTGAGATTTTTTATTTGTGGGGAGAGTAGGATTCGAACCTACGAAGACGTAGTCAGCAGATTTACAGTCTGCCCTCGTTGGCCGCTTGAGTATCTCCCCATTCGCCTTGCGAGGTTGCAAATATATAAACACTTTTTATGTTTCCAAATTTATTTAAAACTTAATTTTATATTTTATTTTAATGGTTTGGTTATGAATAAAATAAAAAAATCTCCAATAGGAGATTTTTTTATTTTTTGATTGAAACTATATTAATTTGTCCCTAAAAGCTGAATTATTTTTGCTCTTAATTCTTCGCCTCTTAAATCTTTTGCAATAACTATTCCTGAAGCATCTAAAATAAAAGTTGTAGGAATTTGTTCTACACCATAAAGTTTAGCAATTGGATCTTGCCATTCTTTTAAGTTAGAAACTTGTGTCCAGGTAATTTTATCTTTTGCAATTGCTTCTGTCCATTTATTCATATCTTTATCTAAAGATACTCCTATTATATTTAAACCTTTACCGTGAAGTTCATTATACAATGCAACAACATTAGGATTTTCTTTTCTACATGGTCCACACCAAGAAGCCCAAAAATCAATGATTGTTATTTTTCCTAAAGATTGTTTTAATGTAACCATAGTTCCTTGAGGATTTTTTGCCGAAAAATCGGGTGCCATTTTACCAATTAATGCAGCTTCAGGCTTAATTTTGTTGTTGTTTTCAATAGCTTTTAATTTTCCTTCAATTTCTTTTCCAATTTTGTTAGATTTTAATGAAGCATCTAAATTATTAAATGTTTTTTTAACATCAGCTAAATTAAATTTTGGAGAATTAAACTGACTTTGAATCAACAATAAAGAAATATAAGCTTCAGGGTTTTGTTCTGGATATTTAGCCATATAATCTTCCATTTCTTTTTGAATATCACTGTATCCTTTTTTAAGATTCTCAATGGCAAGATTATCCTTTTTCTTTTGAGCATCCATGAATTTTTGTAAATTCTTATTTTGATACGCAACTAATCTTTTTTGAACAGAATTTATTTTAGTATTAAACTTCTGAAATTCATCATTGTCATAGGTTCCTCCAATTTCAGATTTCCAAATACTATCTTTATCTACTGTTACTTCAATTTCTCCAGTTTCAAGAATAAATGGAATAGGTTGTTGAATATCTTTAATGAATAAAGCAAACATACTAGGTTCTTTTACTTTTCCTTTAATTTCAAATTTTCCATCTTTAATTTTTGCTGAATCAACGTTTACAACAATTCCGAGGTCATTCTTTTGTTTTAAGACAACCATTTTTCCATTTGGAATTCCTTTTGCCTCACCAGAAATAATGTATTCACCTTTTGCAACTTTACTGCAACTAAAAATTGTAAGAGAAAGTGCAATTAAAAAAACTATTTTTTTCATTATATATATGTGTTTAAATTTTTGGCAAAAGTATTTAAAATTATATAAATCAAGCAACTTTTAGGATTTGTTTTACAACCGAATTAAATATTATTTAAAATAAACCACTTTAATACCGTTTTTATCATTAAAACATTAAATTTGTTGGTAATTTAATATAAAATGATAAGAAAATCCATTGTAGTACTAACTTTACTCTTTAGTCTACTACTTCACTCACAAGTTGTTATAAACGAATTAGATGCGGATACTTCGGGAACTGATAACCTTGAATTTATAGAATTAAAATCAGTAACACCAAATTTTTCTTTGGATGGCTATGTTTTGGTTTTTTTTAATGGTGGAAGTGCTGGAACAACAAATCTTAGTTATAAAGCAATTGATTTAGATGGTTATACTACAGATATAAATGGAATATTTTTAATTGGATGTTCACAAGTTTCACCAACTCCAAGTTACATAATTCCTGTGAATACTATTCAAAACGGTCCGGATGCTATCGCAATTTATCATGCAAATGCCACCGATTTTCCATTAAATTCTATTGGAACAACTACAAACTTAATCAATGCTATAGCTTATTCATCAAGCGCATCGTTATCACCTACAAATCTTATGAATGCTTTAGGAATAACAAGTTGTGGAATCGACAATACAACTGGTAACAATATTTCTATTCAATTAAATGCTAATGGAACTTACACGTCTACAACTCCAAATCCAGGGCAAAATAATGATGGAAGTGGTACTACTTTAAATCATATTACAATAACACCTTCGGCAACTTCTGTAACTGAAGGGAATAGTGTAGTCTTTACATTTACAACCGAAACACCAGTTGTTGGTAATGATTTAATCATGTATATGTCAGTAAACAACGGTAATTTCAATTTGTTAGATATTGATGGAACATTAACTGTTACTATTCCAGTAGGTCAAACATCAGTAACCAACACATTATTGGTCGTAAATGACATTTATAATGAAGGAGATGAAGAAATGGTTTTAAACGTTCAGTCGATACCTACGGGTTTTGTTTTGAACAATAATTTCATAACAATTAGAGTAAATGAGTCTAATTTTGCAGTGCTGCCTTTTGGAACACCAGCAAATCCAACTCATGGCAATGTAATAAGTACAGCTCCTGTTGGTTATTATAGCTCGTTAGAAGGTTTGTCTGGAATAGCTTTAAAACAAGCAATCCAAGATATAATTGCAAATCCCTCAGTTGTTCGTGTTCACAATTATGACGATGTATGGGATATTCTTAAAACTTCTGATCAAAATCCTGAAAACAGCAATCAAGTTTGGTTAATTTACACCGAAACACCTCGTTCTAAAATTGATTTCCAATCAGGAAATAGTATTGTAGGCAAATGGAACAGAGAGCATATTTATTGTCAATCTCGCGGTGGTTATTCTACTGGAACAGACTATTTAACTCCAAACGCAGATGGTATTAATTCATGGACAGCAACAACAGGAGCAAACGATATTGGAGCTGGAGTTTGTGACGCGCATCATATTAGAGCTGTTGATGGTCAAGAAAATTCATCCAGAAATAACAGAAATTATGGAGTCGATTATAACGGACCAACATCAACTCCAACTACAACATGGAAAGGCGATGCTGCGAGAGCAGTTTTTTATATGTCAGTTAGATATAACCTATTAAATGTTATTAATGGAAATCCAAATGATGGAATAATTGGTCAGATAGGTGATTTAGCAACATTATTAACATGGAATCATACTGATTCTTCAGATGATTTTGAAATGAATAGAAATAATTACATTTACACCTGGCAAAAAAATAGAAATCCATTTATTGATTATCCAGATTTAGCCGATTACATTTGGGGAACTCATGCTGGTGAAGTTTGGCATGCAAGTTTATCTAATACTACTTTCAATCAATCAAATGTTATTGTTTATCCAAATCCAACTAAAAATGAATTTGCAATTTCTGGTTTACCTAACCAATCGGTTGTTTCATTATTTACCATTTTAGGAAATAAATTGTTTGAACAAACGGTTAATGAACAAGCGTCATTTGATATTTCAAATTACAGTGCTGGAATTTATATTTTAAAAATCACATCCAACGGATTAACTTCCGAAAGAAAAATAATTAAAGAATAGTTTAAAATTGTTTATTTTAAATAAACTTACAAAGATAATTACTTTCCGATGCAGAAATTAGCAAAAATATTACCAAGTAACTCATCGTTAGTAACTTCGCCAGTAATTTCACCAAAATAATAAAGCGCTTGTCGAATATCAATCGCCATTAAATCAGACGGAAGATTAGAACTTAATCCAAATTTCACTTTCTGTATTTCTTCCAATGCTTTTAGTAACGAGTCGTAATGTCTTGTATTTGTTACAATTGTTTCGTTATTTCTTAGTGCTCCAGTGTTTACAAAAGATAATAATTGATTTTTTAAATCGTCAATTCCTAACTTTTCTTTGGCAGAAATGGTTTCAAGTTTCAGGTTTAAAGTTTCAAGTTTTTGACGAATAGTTTCCACCTCATTTATAGATAATAAATCAACTTTATTAATAATTACGATTAGTGGTTTTTGAGGGAATTTATTTTTAATTTTTTCTATTTCAACCTGAAACTTTAAACCTGAAACTTGTAACTCTTTTGCGTCAAGCAAAAGGATTACAACTTGAGCTTGCTCTATTTTTTCAAATGTTTTTTTAATTCCGATACTTTCTACAACATCAATTGTTTCACGTATTCCGGCTGTATCAATAAATCTAAAACCAATGCCACCAATTACCAATTCGTCTTCAATTGTGTCGCGTGTAGTTCCTGCGATTTCCGAAACTATGGCGCGTTCTTCATTTAATAATGCATTCAATAATGTAGATTTTCCAACATTGGGTTCACCAACAATTGCAACTGGAATTCCGTTTTTAATAACGTTTCCAACTGCAAATGAATCGATTAATCGTTTTAAAACAAATTCTATTCTATTCAATAAATCATGAAATTGTGTTCTATCAGCAAATTCTACATCTTCTTCGGCAAAGTCTAATTCCAATTCGATTAACGATGCAAAATTCAATAATTCTTCACGCAATTTCGAAATTTCACTGCTAAAACCACCTCGCATTTGCTGCATTGCAATTTGATGTGAAGCTTCATTATCACTAGAAATCAAATCAGCAACGGCTTCTGCTTGGGATAAATCTAATTTACCATTTAAAAATGAACGAAGTGTAAATTCGCCTGCTTGAGCCATTCGACAACCTTTACGAAGCAATAACTGAATGATTTGTTGTTGAATAAAAGTCGAACCGTGACACGAAATTTCAATAACATCTTCTCCTGTGTAAGAATGCGGATTTTTGAAAATCGAAACCAAAACTTGATCATATACTTTTGCTCCATCAACGATGGTTCCCAAGTGAATAGTATGGGTTTTTTGTTTTGTAATGTCTTTTCCCGAAACCGATTCAAATACATTTGAAGCAATAGTAATTGCCTCTTTTCCAGACATTCTAATAATCGCTACTGCGCCAGCACCAGAAGGAGTAGCCAAAGCAACAATTGTATCGTTATAAATCATAATTGATTTGTTTTTTAGAATCGCAAAGATACCAATTTAAAATTCTTTCCGAAATAGCAATCAACTAGTATTTTGTTGATTTTTAAAATGGCATATCTAAAGTTAAATAATTGTGAATAGGATAGTTGTCATGTTTTTTTAAGCCAATTATAACGTATCTTTATAGTATAAACTTAATATCCTTATAAAAATGAAAAAGATTTTATTTCCCACCGATTTTTCTAACGTTGCCAACAATGCATTTGTTCATGCGCTAGGTTTGGCTAAATTGGTTCATGGAGAATTGATTTTGCTTCATACTTATGAACTTCCTATTATTGATAATCAATTTGCACCTCAAAACTATAAAGAAGTTTTTGATTCTTTAGAATTAACCAATTTTGATAAATTTAAAGATGAAATTCCTAAACTTCGTCAATTAGCAATTGAAAATAATTGTGAACATATTAAAATGAGTCATATTCTTATGGATGGTGATTTAATATACAATGTTAAGGAAATAATTAAAAAAGATGCTATAGATTTTGTTGTAATGGGAACATCAGGAGCTAGTGGCTGGAAAGAAATGTTTCTTGGAACTAATACTGGCGAAGCCATTGCAAATTTAACTATTCCAGTTTTAAGTATTCCAGAAAGTGCTAAATTTTCTAAAATTGAAACTATCGGATTTACAACTCGATTTCGTGAAAAAGATAAAGTGGCTTTAAGTAATGTGATTAAGATTGCAAAATCTGCTGGAGCAATTGTTAAATGTTTGTATGTTGAAACCCAAAATTCAGATAATACAAAAGCTACTTATAAAGATTGGGAAGCCCATTTTAAAAACGAATCAGTCCAATTTCATATAATTCCGAGTGACAATGTAAACGAAACTATTGAAGAATTTATAACACATCAAAATATTGATATATTGGCTATGTTAACATATAAACGAAATTTTTTTCAATGGATGTTTTCAACAAGTTTTACAGAGAAAATGTCCTATCATTGCACTATTCCGATATTAGCTTTACATGAATTATAAAAGTTTATAATCTAAATATCCAAATCAAAAATTTTCTTTAAAACTTCTAAATTAGGATTTATTTCGTTTAGTCGGTTGTATTTATCTATAGCTGTAAAAGCAGTTTTACTTTTAATTCCTTCATTAACTATAACCTCAATACTAATGTCGTGATTGTGTAAATGACCACGCAAGTATCCAAGAAGTTCGCCTTTTTCTTTTTCAAAATCAATTTTCGAGCCTTCATTCGGTAACTCGTAAATAATCTTAAAACCATCCAATTTAGGGTCGCTAATTCGCAATAACGATGACATAATCATAAGTCCTTTGTCTACCAATCGTTGCGCATATTTAAACCAAAAATCAAGCATTTCAGTTTCTGTAAATGATTCTGTCGGAAAATGAATTTGTTCTTTTATAACGCCTTTTTGTGCTTCGAGTATTTCCTTTTTTGCACGAATGCTAGATAATGATAAAGCAGAAACGTTATTAGTTGAGAGATTCGAGATTTGAGTTTCGGGTTCAGAATTTCTAGTTTCAAGATTTTTAACTTCTTTTTCAGAACTCTCAATCGTTTTCACAGAACTCACAACTGTCTCTACAATTGGGATTTGGGATTTTAAATTTGGAATTTCTTGAATTGAATAACCACTATTTCTATAATAAGTTGGAGGAATTATAAACTCAAGTTTTTTTTTTCTCCATCAAAGTTGATAGAGCACAATTGCATCAGTGTTAACTCAACAAGAAGTCGTTGATTTTGCGAAAGCTTGAACTTTAAATCACAATCATTTGCAATTTCAATTCCTTTCAACAAGAAATCCTGATTGCACTTTTGGGCTTGTTCTCCATATAGTTTTTGGGCTTGTTCACCGGCTTCCAATAAAACCAAAGTAGCTGGGTTTTTGCAAACTAATAAATCTCTAAAATGTGATGCCAAACCAGTAACAAAATGATGACCATCAAAACCTTTTGCCAAAATATCATTATAAGAAACCAAAATTTGTGGAATATTATTCTCTAAAATCAAATCCGTTATTTTGATATAGGTTTCGTAATCTAATACATTAAGATTTTCAGTTACAGCTTGTCTCGTTAAGTTATTTCCGCAATACGAAACAACTCTATCAAAAATAGATAAAGCATCACGCATAGCACCATCGGCTTTTTGAGCAATGATGTGCAAAGCATCATCTTCACAAATTACACCTTGGCTAGCAGCAACTTCTGCCAAATGTTCTTTAGCATCTTTAACAGTAATTCGCTTAAAATCAAATATTTGACAACGTGATAATATAGTTGGAATGATTTTATGTTTCTCTGTAGTTGCTAAAATAAAAATAGCATGTTTTGGTGGTTCTTCCAATGTTTTCAAAAAAGCATTAAAAGCTGATGATGACAACATGTGAACCTCGTCAATAATATAAACTTTATACCGACCAGTTTGTGGTGGAATTCGAACTTGATCAATCAAACTACGAATATCATCCACAGAATTATTCGATGCAGCATCCAGTTCAAAAACATTAAATGCAAAATCCTCATTTGGATCGTCATAACCTGGTTGGTTGATTTTTCGAGCCAAAATTCTTGCACAAGTAGTTTTTCCAACACCTCTAGGACCAGTAAACAATAGAGCAGAAGCTAAATGATTTGTTTCTATAGCATTCAACAAAGTATTGGTAATAGCTTGCTGACCCACAACATCTTTAAATGTTTGCGGACGATACTTACGAGCTGATACTACAAATTGTTCCATAGATTTTTATTGGATTACAAATGTAGGTAAAAGTTTAAAAGTTTAAAAGTTTAAAAGTTTAAAAGTTCGAGAAAACATTCTAAAATAGTAATGTCAAATTATAAAAACATCTAAAATCTAATATTTAAAATCTAATATTCTACCTTTGCACAGCAGACCGCCTTATCGCTTGTTAGTAATAATAAGAGGAAAGTCCGGACACCAAAGAGTAGCATAGCGGATAACATCCGTCGGTTCAAGTAATTGAATTAGGACAAGTGCAACAGAAAGTATGTACAGGTAATGCTGTAGTGAAACCAGGTAAACTCTATGCGGTGAAATTTCAAGTATATCGACATTCAAGGATTACTCGTCCGTTGTCGAAGGGTAGAAAGATGGAACTTGTGAGTAATTGCAAGTCTAGATAAATGATAAGGTATTTCTAATTTGTATCATCCTTAAATTTAGGGAATTAAATAAGTTTAGAAAGAACAGAATCCGGCTTATAGGTCTGCTTTTTTATATTTCTTGGTCAATCAACATCATTGTAATTTGTATAGAATTACCAATAAAAATAGTTACATCCACAAGATTATTTTATAATTTTTCCATCAATTAATACAGCTTCAATTAAGTCAGTTCCAAAAGCATAAGGCAATTGATAAAATGATGTAACTTCCTTACTAATAATTAGATTTGCTTTTTTACCTATAGTTATACTTCCGTTAGTTTCTGAAATACCCATAGCATAAGCACCATTAATTGTAGCTGCATTTATAGCTTCTTCAGGAGTCATTTTCATTTTGATGCAAGCCGTTGCTACCACAAAATTCATGTTTCCTGATGGAGTAGTTCCAGGATTAAAATCGGTAGCCAAAGCTAATGGCAAACCAGCATCAATCATTTTTCTAGCAGGAGTATAGGGAATACTTATAAAGTAAGAACAAGATGGCAAAGCCACCGGCATTGTTTCAGAATTTTTCAACACTTCAATATCTTCATCGGTTACAACTTCAAGATGATCTACAGAAAGAGCTTTATGTTTTACACAAGCCGCAATTCCATTAATTGCATTGAATTGATTGACATGAATTTTGGCAATTAAACCATGTTTTTTTCCAGCTTCCATAATTCTTTCGGTTTCTTCTACAGAAAAATAACCAGTTTCACAAAAAGCATCAATATAATCGGCTAGATTTTCTCCAGCAATTTTAGGAAGCATTTCATAAATAATCAAATCTATATAACCCGAATGATTTTCTTTATATTCAGTAGGAAAAGCATGAGCTCCTAGAAATGTAGCTTTAATTTTTATAGGGAAATTTTCTGAAAGTTTTTTAATCACGCGAAGCATTTTTAATTCGCCTTCAACCGTCAATCCGTAACCCGATTTTATTTCGACAGCACCAGTTCCTTGACGCATTACTTCTACTAATCGAACTTTAGATTGATTGTAGATTTCTTCTTCGGAAGTTTCATTTAGTATCTTAGCTGAGTTTAGAATTCCACCACCACGATTGGCAATTTCTTCATAACTCAAACCGTTAATTCTATCTACAAATTCTTGCACACGATTACCAGCATAAACAATATGCGTATGGCTGTCACACCAAGTTGGAAGCACCACTTTTCCTGTTGCATCAATTTTTGTATCAACTTCAAAATTTGGACAATTTTGCATCGAACCAAAATCAGCAATCAAATCATTTTCAATCAATAAATACGCATTTTTAATTGATGGTAAAATTGCCATTTCAGCACCAGAAACTTTTCTTATTGATACGTCTCTGATTTGTAATAGCTCTTGTATGTTGGTGATAAGTGTTTTCATCGATTAAATTTCGGTAAAATTACTTTTTAAAAAATAATTATTTCTAAATTTAGACAAAATTTGATTACGTGAGAAAAATAAAATACAAAAAAGGTAAAAAAGTGCAGCCAACGCTTTTAGAATATACTGGAGTTCATAAATACACGCAAACAGAAATTCAATTATTTGTTTATGATGATTTGAATTTGGCCGAATTCCACGAGTTTGAAGTTGATGAAATAGAAAAACATGTTGATTATACTAAAGTCAATTGGTTAAATGTTCACGGATTGAATGATCCCGATTTTATAAAAGAAATTGGCAATTATTTAAACGTTGATAATTTTATGCTTTCGGATATTTTGAACACAACAAAACGAACTAAGTTAGATGAATATCACGACAC
>CANCFZ010000044.1 GCA_947377425.1 Flavobacteriaceae bacterium | reverse complement strand
CATAGCAAACATGAATGTCATTGAAGCTAAACTCAGTGCAATTTGATTGGCAGCCTGACTGGTTTTTCCGATATTACCACATAGCCAAATTCCAGCAGTAAATAAAACGACTTCAAACAACATTTGTAATGCCGAAGGTACACCCAAGTTGATGATTTTATTTATAGTTTCCTTTTTGATTTCGTCAAAACTAAAATTGTGAAAATATTGATTCAACTTTTCCTGTTTTGATAAAATAATGTGCATAAAAACTACCATTGCTATTCTAGAAATAACTGTTCCTAAAGCTGCACCGACAATTCCCATTTTTGGGAAAATCCAAATTCCATAAATCAAACAATAATTGATGATTACATGAAGAATATTTGCCATAACAATAGCATACATCGAGTATTTTGTCATAGAAAGTCCATCGGCAAATTGCTTGTATCCTTGATAAATAATAAGTGGAACTAATGAAAATCCAACCCAATCCAAATATGGTTTTGCCAACGCAATAACTTCTTTAGGTTGATGTAACATTTCCATTAATGGTTTTCCTAAAACAATTAATCCGAAAAGTGAAAAACCAAGAATAACACACAAAAACAACCCATTATGAAAGGCCAAACGAATTTTACTTGTGTCATTTTCTGCATCAGCTTCACCTACAATTGGAGTTATTGCAGTTGAGAAACCTATTCCTAAAGACAATGCAATAAATATCATACTGTTTCCCAAAGAAACAGCTGCCAATTCGGTAGAGCCTAATTTTCCAACCATAATATTGTCCACAATTCCTATTAAGGTATGACCTAGCATTCCAAGAATAACTGGGTAAGCCAACTGCATGTTGTATCTGAATTCTTTTGTGTATTGAGAGATATTCACTTTATTATTTTTGAATTTGCAAAAGTAGATAATTCAATTACCACTGAAATGGTATTTGATATTTTTTTTTATATTTGTTTGAATTAATCCAATAGACATGAAAAAACTATTACTATTATCAATCATTTTATTTAGTGGAATTATTAATTCTCAAACTGTATTTCAAGATAACATGAATGCTTATAACGTAAATTCACAATTAAGCGGTCAAGGCTCATGGACTAATAATTCTTCTAATGGCGGAACTGGTGCTTGTACTGGTGCTATATGTACCAATGCACAAGTGCTAACTCCCGGATTTAATTACTTAAACTATGGTTCATCTTCCAATTCGGTACAATTATTAACAGATACTGACGGTTGTGGAACGCTATTTACTCCCATAACAACTGGAGACTTTTATGTAGGATTGATGATTAATGCTAGCAGTTCTGCCACAAGTCCAAATGACTTTTTTAGAGTTAACAGTGGTAATGCTTTTGTTACGTCATTAAGAGTTTTTATTAAAACAGTAACTGCAAATAGCTTTACAATTGGTATTAGTAAAGGTGCTTCTGGAAATGCAGTAGCTTACACATCGAGTTCGTTTGGATTTAATCAAGACCATTTATTGATTTTAAAATATTCAATTCAATCGGGTGCTTCAGATGATATAGTAAATCTTTATGTTAACCCCGTAATTGCTAATGGAGTTCCTACCTCACCAGATGCAACTACAAACTCAGGTACTGATCAGTCGTCAAGTATTGATAGATTAGTATTTAGACAAAACGCAACTGCCACTCCAACAGGTAGAGCTGGTTTAGTTAGTGTTGCAAAATCGTGGACTGGTTTAATTTTTCCAAATTTGAATGCTTTTTCTTTTGAAAAAAATCAATTTGAAGTATCAAGTTTGAATATCAAATCAGGAATTTTATCAATTAAATCTAATAAAACTATTGATGATGCAATTATCAAAATATATGACATTGACGGAAGAATAATTGAAACAAAAGAAACATCATTAAATAATCAAGTTAATGACGTAGCGATTAAACCAATTCAAGAATCAGGAGTTTATATTATTGAAATAATTGGTGAAAACAATATAAAATTCAGTCAAAAATTGATTGTTAAATAAAAAACATGCTCTGAAAATTCAGAGCATTTTTTTTTAATAATTACTTAATTTAATTTTAAACGCTTTTAATTATTGTAAAAATAGTATTTTTGAATACTTATACAATAGACAATAATGGATAAATTTCAACTTAGCCTTTTATATACAATTAATGGAATTGGAGCTACTTCTGGTTTGATTTTTAAAGACAATTATTTATATATGATTTCAGATAATAGTAGTTTTTTATATGAATATCAAATAGCAGAAAAACAACTCAACAAAATTGAATTGTTTGAAAATAGTCAGGAAAATATAGCTAAAAAGGATAAATTGGATTTTGAATCGATAACATTGTTCAATAACAAACTATATCTTTTTGGTTCAGGTTCTACAAAAAAAAGAGACCATCGATTTATTTATAATCTGGAATCGAAAGAAATAAAAGAAAAAGATTTATCAAAATTATATAAAAAACTCAAGGATTTTGCTTCAATTTCTGATGATGAATTGAATATAGAAGGCGCAATAATTGATAACGAAAACTATTATTTTTTTCAAAGAGGAAATGGAGAAAATTCTAAAAATGGACTTTTTATTTATAATAAAGCAACTAAGAGAATTCAATTTACAT
Organism: Flavobacteriaceae bacterium; assembly: GCA_947377425.1. Classification (GTDB taxonomy): domain Bacteria; phylum Bacteroidota; class Bacteroidia; order Flavobacteriales; family Flavobacteriaceae; genus Flavobacterium. The sequence continues at coordinate 10,830 of CANCFZ010000044.1, read as the reverse complement.
TAATGAAACTTCAAAAAATAAATGATATTGAAGCCACATTTACAGATGCTATTTTAGTTGAAAACACCGTTTATTTTCTTGCTGCAGCCGAAAATACAACTTCAACTTATAATGATGGAGAAGTTTTGGGAAGTTTTATAGGAAGTTTTAATTTAAAAGACCTGGAAATACATTTCATTCAAAAAATTTCTGGTACCAATAAATTTGAAGGTCTAACATTATATAATAAATCGGAAACCGAAATTGAATTTTTAGTATGCGAAGATAATGATACGGAAGAATTGGTTTCTGGCATTTACAAATTGACCTTAAATATGGGCTCTTAAAAACTTTTTTTAATCTCATCCCAACCTTTTTATAAAAAATGTACTCTTTACCATAAAGAACTTAATTGTGATAAACGAAACGATAGTAATTAACTGCCGAAAAATGCAACGCGACGCACAGCGACAAGTTTACGAACTGATGTCGCCCAAGTTGTATCGCACATGCAAACGGTATTTAAAAAAGGAAGAAGAAATAGAAGAAGTGTTGGCCGACGCATTCTATTCTATTTTTACTAAAATGGATCAATTGAAAGAACTCGGAGCTTTTGAAGCTTGGGCTCGTAAAATAACTGTAAATCAATGTTTGCATCAATTGAAACGTAAGGTGAATTTTAATATTTATATTGAGGATGCTAGTATTCAACTGCAACCTGAAACTTTGCCTGAAACCAATTTGGAAGAAGAAGATTTATTGAATTTACTAAATTTTATTCCAGAAGGATGCAAAACTATTTTTAACCTATTTGTAATTGAAGGTTATGGCCATAAAGAAATTGCAAGTATGCTAAAAATTTCGGAAGGAACCTCTAAATCACAATTGAATGTGGCTAAAACCAAATTGAAAGAATTAGTCAACAATCATTATTATCAAAAATCGAATTAATCATGGACAATCAAGATAATTTATTCAACAAAATCAAATCGGCTGCTGAAAATGCAGAAACCAAAGAATTTCCGGGAATGGAAAAAGTCTGGTCGCGAATTGATGCTAAATTGGATACTAAAGTTGAGAAAAAGAACAATACAAATTGGAAAGTTTTGATAGTAGCGGCTTCTGTTTTGTTATTAGTTTCTGTTGGTTATCAATTTTTAAAATCTGATGAACGAATTGAAATTCCTCAAAATGAAGTTGTAAAATCAGATTCTAAAGAAGATACTAAGTCAGAATTAAAAATTAATACAAACGCCATTACAAATCCAAATATTAAAGCAAATGCTAGTGGAATTTTAGAAAAACAAATTTCATCACAAAATCAAGTTACACTAAATTATTCTTCATCTTCAAATGATGCAGCAATGGAAATTGCTTCGGATTCCTTGATTGAAAATAGTAATGGTTCGGGAACTTACAGACCAACATCTGAAAAAAGGAAATCAAATTGGTATGGCAATAAAAAATTTGATTCAAGAAGTGTTGTTCAAGAAGAAACTGATAAAATTGCTTATTCTGTTACAATGAAAGACACACAAGAATCTGACAAAAAAATAGAACCACTACTAATTATAAATGATGAAGTTTCTAAAAAAGAACTCTCTAATTTGGATGATGATGAAATAGAATCAATTGTAGAATTAAAAGAACCTTTGTACATTATAAATAGCATTTATTATACCGAAAAAGAATTATTTGGTCCAAATCCAACTAGCCCATATTCACCATTAAGCAAACAAAAAATCGTAACTATCTCGGTTTTGCAACCCGAAAAAGCAGTTGCCATTTATGGAGAAAAAGGAAAAAAGGGAATTGTAATTGTAACTACAAAAGACGGAAAACCACTTTCTAAAAAAGAATAAATTCTATTTTAAAAATTAAAAAAAACATTATGAAAAGTATCAAACTTATTTCATTTGTCATTACTATGCTTTTTTCATTCCTAACTTTTGGACAAGAACCCTCAATTCATGGCATAATTTCAGATGATAGTGGTCCGTTACCAGGAGCAACAGTAGTTGTAAAAGGAACGCATATAGGAACGCAATCAGATATAGATGGGAAATTTTCTATAAAAGTATCTAAAAAAGACACGTTGATATTCAGTTATATTGGAATGAATTCACAATCAATCGCTGTTAAAGAAAGAAATACCATCAATGTTGAATTGAATGAAGCTAGTAAAATAGAAGAAAAAATTCCAGAATGTGTCGGTGTTCCGAGAAAAAAAATAGGATTAATAGATGTAACAATTATCTCTAAAAAAGATTTAGAAGAAATAAAACCATTATATGTATTAAATGGATTTCCAATTACTCTCGAAGAATTACGATTATTTGATTATAACAAAATCATTTCGATAAACATTATAAAAGGAGCTGCCGCAACAGCACTTTATGGGCAACAAGCTATTGGAGGAGTAACAATAATAACATCAAAAATTTTGACTAAAAAAGAATGGAAAAAATACAATAAACTTACGGAAGAAGAAAAATTAAATTATAGAATAACTATGCTAAAAGAAGCTAATTATTATCAAAATTAATTATAAATTTGTCTAACTTTTTGGGGTAGTCTAGTTTTCGAGAAGGAGTTTCCTTTTATAATTTTGGTAAGGTTCTAATATATAATTGTTCGACTTTCTTGCGTGCCCATTCGGTTTTACGAAGAAACGTTAAGCTCGATTTTACACTCGGATTTTCATTAAAACATTTGATATTAATTAATTCACCTAAAGTATCAAATCCGTAAAATGATTCCAATTGTTCTACAATTTTTTGCAGTGTAATTCCGTGAAGTGGATCTTTGGGTTTGTTATTTTCCATTGGACAAATATACAAAATAAAAAAAGTCACCACTATGAAATGATGACCTTTCCGTCCGAAATTAATCGGAACTAACCAATAACTCTAAATAATTCTAATAAATTAGAATAAGAATTTAACACCAACTTGTAAGTCACCGATTTTTCTATCACCAACTGAATTCATAGGGTTTGCATTGAAATTAAATGTTGATGTTTTATCACCAACTTTTGGTGTTTCTGTTGAAGAACCTACACTAAAAATAGTGAATGAAGTTTCTACAGTTAACCATTTGTTCACTATATAGTCAAAACCTGGAGCTAATTGTAAAGCTACAGAAGAAGTTTTTCCATCAGTAATTTTGTCTTTTCCCATCATAATAGGTAAAGCAGCTTGACCGTAGAAAAATAAACCTCCCGAAATATTCCAATATTTTCTAACTAATGGTTTAATAACAAATGTATTACCTTCTGCTGTTATAGTACCTGCTCCATTAACTGTTTTTGAAGAAATTGAACCAACCCCAAGACCAATTGTAACATCTGGAGAAATAAAAGTCCCTACAATAGGTAAAAACATATTAGAATCTGTTTTAGCAGCTCCTATTTTAGAAGAATCGAATGATACTTGACCAGCAACCCACCATGTTCCTTCTAAACCTTTACTTTCTTTTTTGTCTTGAGCGTTTGCAGTTAAACCAAATAAAGCTATCGTTGCAACTAATAAAATTTTTTTCATTTTATTTTTAGTTTTAAAATTATACTACAAATTTATTGCTAAGTTTTCTCATAAAAACTGATATATGTCATTGTTTGGATTTTTTTTTGACTGTAAATAATTTTACTTTTTTGTTTCGCTATTTTGTTAGTACATTTGCCACAGAATGATAAAAACAGCCAACATACTCAATAAAAAAGCAAAATTTGATTTTGAAATTATCGAAACCTATTCGGCTGGAATTGTTTTAACAGGTACCGAAATAAAATCGATTCGATTAGGAAAAGCCAACATAACCGAAAGTTTTTGTGAGTTTAATGATGATGGAGAACTTTTTGCTATCAACACCTCTATTGAAGAATATGCTTTTGGAAATCAATTTAACCATAAAGCTCGTAGCGAACGAAAACTACTTTTAAATAAACGTGAATTAAAATCGCTTTCTCGAAGTGTTGAAACTAAAGGTTTAACAATCATTCCACTTCGATTATTTACTAATGAAAAAGGATTAGCTAAACTTGAAATTGGTTTAGCTCGTGGTAAAAAAACTTACGACAAACGCGAATCATTAAAAGAAAATGATACCAAACGTGATTTAGCTCGAATTAAAAAAGAATTCAAATAAAAACTTTTTTTACAAAAAAAATGACTAAATTTGTCAAGACAATTTTAATCATTTTAAATTTCAATGAAAAATTTATTAAAAAATGCCCGAGAACAAAAAGGAATCAAAACTCGTGAGTTAGCACAACTAATTGATATTGATCAAGCATTGATTAGTAAATTTGAAAGCGGATCCAGAAAACCAACACGAGACCAAGTAGTAAAACTTGCACAAGTATTAGAGCTAGATTATGAAACTTTAATGGTTGCTTGGCTAAAAGAACGAATTCTTTATGAAATTGGTAATGAAGAATTTTCTTTGAAAGCCTTAAACATGGTTCAAGAAGAAATTGAAAATAACTATAAAACAATAAAGCGTTCAATATCCAAAAATCTACAAAGTATTTTAGATGAAATTGATAGTTTAAAATCAAAATTGGATAAATTTCGTCAGTTTGATAGCTTTAGAATTGCACAAGCACTAGAACTTGAATATACTTTTGAGAGCAATAGAATTGAAGGAAATACATTAACACTTCGTGAAACAGATTTAGTTATCAATGAAGGTTTAACAATTTCTGGAAAAAGCATGCGAGAACATCTGGAAGCCATCAATCATGTTGAAGCAATTTCATACATAAAACAATTAATGGAACGCAATTTTCCTTTCAATGAAAGAGAACTTTTATCGGTTCACAATTTGATATTGCGAGGTATAATTCCAGAAGATGCTGGACGTTATCGCCGTGTGCAAGTAATGATTAAAGGTAGTAGTCACATGCCGCCACAACCATTCATCGTTCCAAAACAAATGGAAGATTATTTCATTTGGTTTGAAGAAAATAAAGGAAAATTACATCCTGTTGTTTTGGCAGCAGAAATGCACGAACGATTAGTAACTATTCATCCATTTATTGATGGAAATGGTAGAACTTCACGATTAGTAATGAATTTAATTTTATTACAAAACGGCTACGTTATTGCCAATATAAAAGGTGATTATGAATCAAGAATGAAGTATTATCAACCTTTAGAAACTGCTCAAACATCAGGCAATAAAGAAGATTTCTTACTGTTTGTTGCTCAAATAGAAAAAGAATGTTTAGAGCGTTATTTAAAAATTATTAGTAAATAAAAAAAGCCATCTTATTTTTTAAACTAGATGGCTTTTAAGTTTTTTATTTGAATCCTACAATTTGTTCTTCGGCAGCGATTACATCATCAACATATTTTTTGTATTCTACATAATCTGTTATTGAGATTTTATCCCAATTTAAAGTCACCGTTCGAGTAATTTTCAATGAATTTGGTTTTATCAACTCAAAGGTAATTTGATAGTTATGTCCTTTAAATTTAAAGGTTTTGCTTTCTGGGATTTCAGTGAACTTTTTATCAGAAGCAACATTTAAAATCACTTCCGAATGATATTCATTACTGGTTTCATAACTAAAATAATCAATGTCGTATTTTCTGGTTTCAAGTGCAATGATATCGCGAGTATACACTTTATCTAAGAATGGAATATCTGTAATTTTTAGATTTCCAACAGTTTGAATTCGTTCAGTAATATTAAATTGAGTTTCAAAAGTTATGTCTTTATCATAAACCTCATTTTTAATGGTTTTTGATGATTGTAACGTAACTACTTTCTTTAATTTGGCATTATAATCTTCTTCAAATTTTTTCTTTCTAACATCTTCTGTTGTTGCATCTGAAAATAATTCGTTGTAATAAGATTTGTTAGCTCCTTGAATAGTAAATGTATTTACATAATTTTTAGATTTTTCATCAATTGTAATTACTGATATAGAATTTGCTATGTTTCTTAAAGCATTATCAAATGGAATAGAAATAATTTTTGATTTTTCATTTTCTGCTTTATCAAATGAAATCACCAATGCATTGGCGTGAAACAAACTACTTGGCAATGCTTTGAATGGTAAATATTTATCGGTTAATTCTAAAAATTGTTCTTTATTGTCTAATAATACTTTTACAATACAATGGTTAAAATCATTTGATGGAAGTGACATTGCTGTAAATCCGTTATCATTTGTACTTACCAAAACCAAATTAGCTTTTAATCCTGCTAATTGTGATAAAGCTACAAAAAGTGTCGAAACATCTTTACAATCTCCAAGTTTAGTAGTAATAGTTTTTGATGGTTTTTGCGGAACATAACCACTTTGTCTAAAATCTAAAGAACTGTATTTGATGTTGTTTTCTATATATGTATATATTTTTTTAGCGATTTCTTCTTGTGAAATTACTGTAACGCCATTCGGGAAAATTTCTGCAAATGTATTTTTAGTAATTTTATCTAATTTCAAATTTTTCTTAACTAAATCTGAATACCAATTGGAAATTTCTTTCCAAGTTTTAATGGTGCTAATTCTAATAGTATTAGTCAAATCTGAAAAATTTGGAGCATAAGCTTCGTTTAAAGCCATTGCAGGAACGCTTGTTCGTTTCCAAATTATACAAGTTTTGTTGTTGATTTTTTTGGTTGTTGAAGCAACCGTTCCATTTATAAAATCAGAAATATATTCTGTATTTGGTGGATATATAAATCCAAAAATAACCTCTACAGCTGGATAATAGCTATTAAAATAACACGACAAATCAAAATCTTTGTAGAATCTTCCATACGAATTTTCATAACGCTCATATTGAATGTAAATTACATCGCCAATTTTCAAATCTGTAAAAACCAACGTTCCATCGCCTTCCTCTGCTGGAACTATTGAACCATCTTGCTTAACAATTTCCGATTTCAAAACAGTATTACTTGAAGATTGAAGATTGTATTCTTTCATTTCTTCAATTCCTTTTTCAGAAGTGATTTCATATAAATAAGTAACTTTTGATTTTCTTCCGCCTTCTGGCAACACATTTACAATATATTCGTCTAGCAAAGTTGTTACTCCAAAATCTCCTTTTAGAGTTGAATTTCTTCTTGCTTTTATTACTTTATAGATGTCTTTGGTAGCAACTTCTTCTATTTCATCTGGAGTTTTTGTAATGTCATAAAGTTGTTTTCGCAACGAACTATTTCCTGAATTGTGCAACAATGACTGTCTAAAATATTTTTCAGCATCTTTAATGTTATTCAAATCATTATAAATTCTTCCTTTTTTTTGCATTAAATCAAATGAATACGGAAAATTTGCTAAAGCTTTATCGACTTCAACTAACGCATCATTGTATTTTTTATCATCTATCAAAACATCAATATAATCGCTTCTAAAATCATTAGAATAAGCATATTCATTACTTAAATCGTGTATGATTTTTTCAACATCAGCCTTTCTATTGGCATCTTTATAATATCGTTTTAATTTATTTAAAGCTAAAACATTTTCTTTTTTAGAAACCAAATCTTCTAACATTGCTATTGCTTTAGATTTATCGTTTTTTAGTTGTTCATAAACAGCCGAAAAAGTGGTTATATAAAACTCATTATTATCTGATTTGGCAAATAATTCTTCAATTTTTTCAATCATCAAATTAACATCTGCTTTTCTTGATGCTAAAACAAAATCGTACAAAATCGTTATCATATCTGACTTTATGGTATGCGCTTTATCACGATATTTTTCTAATTCAACAATATTGGCACTTTTCATCCAATCTTGATCTTGAATTTTATTCAATATGTTGTAATAATAATTTTCATCATTAACTTCCATATTTTTAGAAATCTCTTCAACTTTTTGAGTTTCTTTTTTATTGGAATAATTAGTCATCAACAAGACTTGAATCAAGGAAGATTTTGGATATTTCTTGATCAAATCTTCAATAATATCATTTGCCTCCTCATTTTTACTATTGTTAGAATAGGCTTCAAATAATAAAATTTTGTAAAGCACATTATCTGGATTTTTAACAATTAAATCTTTAAAATAAGTTTCGAAATTTGGACTAATTTCAATTGGATTCAATTGTTCTAAAGTTGACTTATTATATGGTTTATAACTATTTGCATAAGTTAAATCAGAAATCACATTGTTTGCTTCATCAGTTAATGAAACAAAGAAATTATCATTACTGCCTTTTGATGAAAATTTCACCAATAATCGGTTGGTTCCTTTGGTTAATTTGAATTTTAATCGATAAGCATTCAAATCGGTATGCTCAGACATATTATTGGCATAAATCTCAACATCATTTACAAAAAATTTAATCGATGAACTCGTTCCAAAATTTAAAACTACGTCTTTATCAGAAGGTGAATCAATAAAAACTTGAGAATAAATAATTCCTTCACCATATTCGGATTCATTGGTAAAAAAATGATAGCCTTCATTTTGTTTATTCACCGGATTGTACCAGCCCACTTTTCCGTTGCTATTGGCATCAAAAAGTTTGTCATTATTTGCATAAACTTCTGGCTCATATTCAGTTTCTAAACCGCTATCGTTTAGGTTTTCAAAAACACCACAATATTGCCAATCTTGAATTCCGTTAAGTTTTTTAATATTTGCCAAAAATCCAGCTTCATTCTTCCTTCTTCTGTCGCAAATTGCTTTAAAATATAGAACTAACGGATCATTTCCAAATGTTTCGGAAGCTGCTAATAAATCAATTTTTTTATACGTAAAATCATTATAACCATTTGAATTAGCGTTATCCATGAAATAAGGTTTGTACCATAATGGATACAAATATTCCTTTTGTTTACAAATTTTGATGAACTTTTGAAGGTATTCATCATCGAATGCTAATTTTCCCATTTCATATTCCAACATAGCATCTAAAATTAGATAATCAACATTGGTTTCTTCTTTGGATTTTAATTCTTTATCAAACAACTTTCTGGCATCTTCACGCTTGTTGGCTAGCAATAAATCCCAAACTTTTTTCTCACTTGTTTGTGCAATAGCAACATTGACAAACAGAATACAAATGGCAATAATTTTTTTCATTAATTCTTCTTAAATTATTTTAAAGCGACAATATACTAATTCTTATTGTATTGTGTAAATTAATTCTTATTTTCTAATAATGGTACAAATTTGAAATCTCCAACTTCATGTTTCTCAAATTGGGTTTCATTTTTACGAATCAACATCGTCATAATTTGTTCTTTTTCACCAACAGGAATTACTAATCTTCCACCAATTTTTAATTGTGCCATTAATGGTTGTGGAATAATTGGCGCACCAGCAGTTACAATAATACTGTCAAAAGGTGCTTCACTTTCAAGTCCAATATATCCATCTCCAAAAATAAATGATTTTGGTCTGTAACCTAAAGTCGGCAAAAATCTAGAGGTTTTTTTAAACAATTCATTTTGTCTTTCTATAGTATAAACCTTAGCACCTAAAATGACTAAAACTGCCGTTTGATAACCCGAACCAGTTCCAATTTCTAATATTTTATCTCCTTTTTTAACTTCCAATAATTGACTCTGAAATGCAACGGTATAAGGTTGCGAAATAGTTTGATCTGCTGCAATAGGAAATGCTTTGTCTTGATAGGCAAAATCTTCAAAACTTGAATTCAAAAACAAGTGCCTCGGAATTTTTTTAATGGCTTCCAAAACGTTTTTATTAGTAATTCCTTTTTCTTCAAGAATTTTAGCTAGTTGATTTCTAAGTCCTTGATGTTTGTTTGTATCTTTCAATTTGAGCAAGTATTTATTTTGTAAAAATAGAAAACAAATTATCAATTATCAATTACCAATTATCAATTAATTACTATTTTTGATAAAATTTTATTTTATGCTTAAAGTTGGCGTTTTAGGTGCTGGTCATCTCGGAAAAATACATTTACGATTATTAAATCAATCAGAAAAATATGAATTAGTTGGTTTTTATGATGAAAATCAAGAAAATGGAGCCAAAATTGCAGCCGAATTTGGATACACACAATTTGATACCATTGCAAAATTAATCCATGCAGTTGATGTTATAGATATTGTAACTCCTACTCTTTCTCATTACAAGTGCGCCAAAGTTTCAATAAAATCTGGTAAACATGTTTTTATAGAAAAACCAATTGCAACCACTGTTGAAGAAGCCGAAGAAATTATTGCTTTGTCGAAAGAATATAATGTAAAAGGTCAAGTTGGACACGTTGAAAGATTCAATCCAGCATTCATAGCTGTTAAAGATATGATTGAAAGCCCTATGTTTATTGAAACGCATCGACTTGCCGAATTCAATCCGCGTGGTACTGATGTTCCTGTAGTTTTAGATTTAATGATTCACGATATTGATGCGATTCTTAGTGTTGTAAAATCAAAAGTTAAAGCCGTTCATGCAAGTGGCGTTTCTGTTTTGAGTCAATCACCAGACATCGCCAATGCTCGAATTGAATTTGAAAACGGTTGTGTTGCCAACATAACTTCTAGCCGAATTTCGATGAAAAATATGCGTAAGTCACGGTTCTTCCAAAAAGATGCTTACATTTCTGTAGATTATTTAGATAAGATTTGTGAAGTCGTAAAAATGAAAGAAGCTCCAGAAGTTCCGGGTGATTTTGATATGATTTTACAAAATGCAGAAGGCGAAAAAAAACAAATTTATTTTGCAAATCCAGAAGTTGAACCTAATAATGCTATTTTGGATGAATTAGAAACTTTTGCCGATGCGATTGTAAACAATACAGCTCCAATTGTAACTTTAGAAGATGGAACCGAAGCTTTAAGAGTTGCTTATATGATTATTGATTCGATGAACGAGAAATAATATTGACCGCAAATTCGCAAATTAAATAGAACTAA
>CANCFZ010000043.1 GCA_947377425.1 Flavobacteriaceae bacterium | reverse complement strand
TACCTTTGCAACTTTGAATCTTAGAACCTAAAAAAATTGAGATACTTTATAGAATTTGCTTACAAAGGAACTAATTATCACGGATGGCAGTATCAGCCGAATGCAACTTCTGTTCAAGAAACTTTGACTAAAGCGCTTACTACAATTTTGAAGAAACATATTGATTTGATGGGAGCTGGAAGAACAGATGCGGGTGTACACTCCAAACAAATGTTTGCGCATTTTGATTTGGAAGAACAAATTGATGTTCCGTTTTACATTCACAAACTGAATTCCTTTTTACCTAAAGACATTGCGATTTTGAACATTCATCTCGTTCATGAGGATGCTCATGCACGATTTGATGCAACGAAACGAACTTACGAATACCACATTCACACTAAAAAATATGCATTTGAAAGTGATGATTCTTGGTATTATCAAAATGATTTGGATATTGAAAAAATGAATGATGCTTGTAAAATCTTATTCAATCATATTGATTTTGAATGTTTTTCAAAAGTCCATACTGATGTAAATACGTTTAATTGCACCATTTATGAAGCGAATTGGAAAAAGCAACATAATCGATTAGTTTTTACAATTTCGGCAGATAGGTTCTTAAGAAATATGGTTCGAGCCATTGTGGGAACTATGGTGAATATAGGTTTAGAAAAAATTACTGTGGAAGATTTAACTGAAATTATAGAAAGTAAAGATCGTGGCAAAGCCGGATTTTCGGTTCCAGCACACGGATTGTATTTAACTAAAGTGGAATATCCTTTTTTAGAGAATAGAACATAAAATATAGAGAATAGACAAACAGAAATAGAATTCAATTTATATTTAATATTTGAAATCTAAAACCTAATAGTTAAAATGAAAGCAAAAGCATTCGACATACGATTATTTAAACGAATATTAAAATACACCAAGCCTTATAAATTTAGGTTTCGTGGTGTAATTTTATTTGCTATTTTGTTGTCTATTTTTGCTGCGTTTCGTCCTTTGTTTCTTCAAGTTACTGTAGATTTATTTATTCGTCCAGGAAATAAATCGGGATTGTTAAAATATGCCATAATCATGGGAATCTCTTTGTTAATGGAGGGTATTTCACAATTCTATTTTGTGCTCTGGGCAAATTGGCTTGGGCAAGACATTGTAAAAGACATTCGGACCAAATTATTCCAACACATGCTTTCGTTTAGAATGAAATATTTTGATACTGCGCCTGTTGGTCAATTAGTTACTCGTTCGGTTTCTGATATTGAACAAATTGCGCGCATTTTTAGTCAAGGGTTGTTCATGATTATGAGTGACTTGATGAAAATGGTTGTTTGTCTTATTGTAATGGCGTATATGAACTGGCATCTGACCTTAATTGTGGTAGTTGCAATGCCAATATTGGTTTATATTACTCGAATATTCCAACGCAGAATGCAAGTGGCTTTTGAGGAAGTTCGTACTCAAGTTTCCAATCTAAATACATTTGTGCAAGAACGTGTTACTGGAATGAAAATAGTACAACTATTTAATCGAGAAGCAATTGAATACGAAAAATTTAAAGAGATTAATGAAAAACACAATGTTGCTTGGATAAAAACCATTCTTTACAACTCCATCTTTTTTCCTATTGCCGATATTATTTCGTCTATAACATTGGGCGGAATTGTGCTTTATGGTGGATTTCAAATATTTAATAATAATCCGTTTACAACCGTTGGACAAATGACAGCTTATACTATGTTTATTGGTATGCTGTTTAATCCTTTGCGTCAGATTGCAGATAAATTTAATGAAATGCAGATGGGAATGATTGCTGCCAATCGGGTATTTGACATTATTGATACCGAAGCAGAAGTGCAACAAAATGGAACTATTGTAGCCAATCATTTTGAAGGAAACATCAGTTTTGAAAAGGTTCGTTTCAGTTATATTAAAGAGGAAGAAGTATTAAAAGGCATTTCATTAAAAGTGAAAGCTGGCGAAACCATCGCTATTGTTGGAGCTACAGGCGCAGGAAAATCTACTATTATCAATTTATTAAATCGCTTTTATGAAATTAATTCGGGTGAAATTTATATCGATGATTTAAATATTAATGTATTTACTTTGAATAGTTTACGCAAACAAATTGCTATTGTGCTTCAAGATGTATTTCTGTTTGCTGATACCATTCACAATAACATTACTTTAAATAACTCTGCTATTTCTCGTGAAGAAGTTATTGCTGCAGCCAAAAAAATTGGAGTGCATGATTTTATTATGAGTTTGCCCGACGGCTATGATTATGATGTGAAAGAACGTGGCGTGATGCTATCTTCTGGGCAACGACAATTGATTGCATTTTTGCGAGCTTATGTTAGTAATCCGAGTATTCTTATTTTGGACGAAGCTACTTCTTCTATTGATACTTATTCGGAAGAATTAATTCAACGTGCTACTGAAACTATTACACAAGGAAGAACTTCTATAGTGATTGCACATCGCTTGGCTACTATTGTAAATGCAGATAAAATCATTGTTATGGATAAAGGTTTGATTGTAGAATCGGGTTCGCATCAAGAATTGGTTAACAAAGCAAATGGCTATTACAAGAACTTGTATGATTCACAATTTTCAGTTGAACTATAATGATGAAAGATATTCTTATAAATATAACCAATTTTAATAATCCATTAAACCCGTTATTTATAATAATAGTTTATTTAATTGCTTTCGTCACTGTTTATTTATTAAATTTTAAATATAAAATTACTAATACTAGAGAAAGACATGAAAGTATTGATGGATTAAGAGGTTTTCTTGCTTTAGGCGTATTCATTCATCATTCTTCTATATGGTATAAATACTTGCATACCAAAAATTGGGAAACTCCAAATTCAAATCTATTTAACCAAATAGGCAAAACAAGTGTTTCTTTTTTTTTTATGATTACTGCTTTCTTGTTTATTTCAAAATTATTGAATTTGAATGGAAAAAAATTTAATTGGAATACCTTTTTCATTTCAAGAATTTTCAGGTTGATACCAATGTATCTTTTTTCAATATTAATTGTAATTGTAATTTTACTAACAATAGGTGATTGGGAGATAAAAGTTAAGCTTGGTGCTTTTTTAAAGGAAATTTTGTACTGGACAACTTTTACTATTTTTGGCGCGCCAAAAATTAATGCTTCTGATTATACAAATATAGTTAATGCTGGTGTAGTTTGGTCATTGCCTTATGAATGGTTATTCTATTTCAGCTTGCCAATTATTTCACTTTTAATCATAAAAAAAGCCTCTTCAAAATTCTATATTATAATTAGTATTTTGTTTATTTTAGTGTTTTGCAGATTTAAGAGTATAAATCCTCATCACATACTTTCGTTTGCAGGCGGAGCCATATCACCATTAATAATTAAATACAGCAAAAAGAAAATAAACTACAACTCTTTTTTTTTCAGTATTATAATTCTATTTTTTTTGTCTTTAATTTTATTTTTTAAAAATCCAAATAATTTAATTTGTAAAACTTTAATACTAATTATCTTCAACTTAATTGCTTTAGGAAATAATATTTTTGGAATTCTTAAAAGTTCAATATTAAAATTTTTAGGAGAAATAAGTTATAGTACATACTTAATTCATGGTATAATTATTTTTTTTGTTATGTATTTTTCTATCGGATTTGAAAATGCTGCTAACATGTCACCAATTAAATTTTGGATTACAATTTTTTTCATAACTCCAATCCTTATAATTATAAGCTTTATTTCTTATCAAAAAATTGAGAAACCTTTTATAAATTTTTCAAAGAAAATAAAGATTGATACAAAAATCAAAGCCTTGAGAAATTTTCGTTTTCGCATTTAATAGAAAAATTGTTTTTATTTTTAAATTCAACAATTAATTTACTTCTTATGAATTATGATAAAATAAAATCCCGAATAGACGAATTTCATACTAATGGAAAAACCGTTGAAGCAGCCAATTGGTTGTTAAAAGCATTTGATATTCAAGACTCCAATTTAAAAGGTTTTGAATTGCGCGAAAAAGCAGATCCAAGTTATATTTTATTAACTACCGAAGGCGATTTTGGCGAAGAACAAGTCATTCGAATTCCTGAAAATATTTTTCATTTTTCATTGCCTTTAGTGCTCACACTCATCACTCATGAAATGGTTCATGTGAATCAAAAGTCAAGAAAACCTTATGTTCTTGACCGATTGGAACGCGAATGGCAAGCCTATTATGAAATGTTGTTTCACAAACGATTTCCAAATTACTTGGAGGTTTCCAACTTTCATAAGAAGTTTTTTGCTGATAAAGCATTTAGTTATTATACTCGAATGGGTGAAGGTTCTGAACTTCAAGCTAAATATGCAGAACAAAAAAAAGAGATTGAAAATTTAATTGCGTCATTAACAGATTAATAATTCGATTTAAGGTATTATTAAGTTAAATTTTTCTTAAAAAAGAATATCTTCGCACAAAATTTTACCTCTTTTTTATGAATACTAAATATTTGTGCTTAGTTCTTTTTTTAGTTACTATAGCTTCTTTTTCACAAATAAAAGACTCTTTAAAAACTGACATTCAACAATTCAAAATCAACGATAATACTACTTTTGAATATGCTAAACCTAAAACCTGGGACATGTTTCGTTACATTCCAAGAGATATTGCTGGGTTGGGTAAATTTGCTATTCAAAAAGAAAATCTTGGTTATGATGGTTTGGCAGTAGGCTCAACTTTAGCTATAATCCCTTTTGATCAACAAATCACTAATGGAGCTGATAAACTTGGTGCTGATTTAGGCGG
Organism: Flavobacteriaceae bacterium; assembly: GCA_947377425.1. Lineage (GTDB taxonomy): Bacteria > Bacteroidota > Bacteroidia > Flavobacteriales > Flavobacteriaceae > Flavobacterium. Next base: position 8,795 of record CANCFZ010000043.1, on the reverse strand, counting down.
GTGGAATAAAGATTCTAAATACGGTAAAGTAGGTGGTCTTTTAACTATTATACCCAAGAATATTCCTTCTGCAGTTTACTATATTGGAAATGGTGGAACCACTTTTTTATTAAGCGGAATGTTTTGGGGAATTGGCAGAATTGGTAAAGTTGATTATCGAGCTTTGAATACGTCGAATGAATTGGTTGAAGCGATATTTTCTGTTGGAGTTGTTGACCAAACCATCAAAAGAGTTACTGGTAGAGAAAGCCCTATAAAGGCTACAGAAAGTGGCGGTGCTTGGAATCCATTCCCAAGTTTTAATGCTTTTCAAAAACACACTCCTAATTATGATGCAATGCCTTCGGGTCACATGGCTACTTATATTGCTACAGTTACTATTATCGCAACCAATTATCCAGAAATAAAATGGATTAAACCTGTTGGTTATTCTGTTGGAACGCTATTAGCGTTTAATATGGTAAGTGGTAAAGTACATTGGACTTCTGATTATCCTATAGCTATTTTTATGGGTTATGTAATGGGAAAAACCATTGCTAACCGACGCATTATCAAAAAAGAAACTGCTTTGGATTTAGGAATGAAAAAAACCACTTTTAAAACTAATTATACTTTTAACAGATACAATAATATGAACCTTATAGGTGCAACAGTAACTTTCTAGATTATGAAAAAGATTCTTTTTTTACTTGCCTTTATTATGTGTTTTTCTAATATGAATGCACAAAACAAAACAATTACTACTAGTGGTGACATTCTTCAAATGGCGATTCCTGCTGTAGCTTTAGGTTCAACTTTTATTTGGAATGATGACACTACTAAACCTACTTGGCAGTTTGTAAAAGCGTATGGTACTAGTTTAGTATTACAACAAGCATTAAAACACATTGTTCTTAAACCAAGACCTGATGGTTCCGATAATTATTCTTTTCCATCTGGACATACTACTAGTGCTTTTTCTGGAGCGTCTTTTATTCAAAGACGTTATGGTTGGAAATATGGCGTTCCGTCTTATCTTCTAGCTTCATTTGTTGGATATTCACGCATTCAAGCTAAAAAACACGATGGTTGGGATGTGTTGGCTGGTGCTACTATTGGCATTGGAACTTCCTATTTGTTTACTAAACCTTATGCAAAAACCAAAGTTGATGTTTCGCTTAATCGAGTTGAAGGTGGCTATTTGGTTGGATTTAACTATACTTTTTAACTTAAAAGATATGCAATAAGTTATCTAAAACTTTTAAACGCTTAAACACTAAACTTATAAACTTTTTTCTAAATTTGCAGTCTCAATTAATTTAGAAAATCATACACAATGACACGAGCGAAAGCGACTGCATTTTTCACAAATTACAAATAAACATACGAAAAATGAAATACGATATTATTGTTTTAGGAAGTGGTCCAGGCGGTTATGTTACGGCAATCCGTGCTTCACAATTGGGCTTTAAAGTAGCGGTTATCGAAAAAGAAAATCTTGGTGGAATTTGCCTTAACTGGGGATGTATTCCAACAAAAGCACTTTTGAAATCGGCTCAGGTTTTTGATTACCTAAAACATGCTTCCGATTACGGATTAACAATTAAAGAATTTGACAAAGATTTTAATGCTGTAATCAATCGTTCTAGAAATGTTGCTGGCGATATGAGTAAAGGTGTTCAATTCTTGATGAAGAAAAACAAAATTGACGTTATTGATGGTTTTGGTAAAATCAAACCCGGAAAAAAAGTTGATGTAACTGCAGCTGACGGTAAAGTAACCGAATATTCTGCCGATCATATTATTATTGCAACTGGTGCGCGTTCTCGTGAGTTGCCTAACTTACCACAAGATGGTATAAAAGTTATTGGTTACAGACAAGCAATGACGTTGCCTACTCAACCGAAAAAACTTATTGTAGTAGGCTCAGGTGCTATTGGTGTTGAGTTTGCTCATTTTTATAACGCAATGGGAACTGAAGTTACTATTGTAGAATTCATGCCTAATATCGTTCCTGTTGAAGATGAAGATATCTCTAAACAAATGGAGCGTTCTATGAAAAAAGCTGGTGTAACTATCATGACGAATGCTTCTGTAGAGCGCATTGATACATCTGGAAGTGGTGTAAAAGCTTATGTAAAAACAGCTAAAGGTGAAGAAGTTCTTGAAGCAGATGTTTTGCTTTCGGCAGTTGGAATTAAAACAAATATTGAAAACATAGGTCTTGAAGAAGTAGGTATTGCTACTGATAAAGATAAAATTTTAGTAAACGCTTACAACCAAACTAACGTTCCTGGTTATTATGCTATTGGTGATGTTACGCCAGGTCAAGCACTTGCTCACGTTGCTTCGGCTGAAGGAATTAACTGTGTTGAGAAAATTGCAGGATTGCATGTAGAACCAATTGATTACGGAAACGTTCCGGGTTGTACTTATGCAACTCCAGAAATTGCATCGGTTGGTTTGACTGAAAAACAAGCGAAAGAAAAAGGATATGAATTAAAGATTGGTAAATTTCCATTCTCGGCTTCTGGAAAAGCGAAAGCTTCTGGAACTCCTGATGGATTTGTGAAAGTAATTTTTGATGCTAAATATGGCGAATGGTTGGGTTGTCACATGATTGGCGCTGGTGTTACTGATATGATTGCTGAGGCAGTTGTAGCTCGTAAGCTAGAAACAACCGGACACGAAATCTTAAAAGCTATTCACCCACACCCTACTATGAGTGAGGCTGTGATGGAAGCCGTTGCTGATGCTTATGGTGAAGTGATTCATTTGTAGGCACGAGGTTAGAAGTTTATGTAGAATCCGTTTTGTGAAAGTAGACTGCACCCAAAAATTTAGACAAATTTATAATTAATTTTGATAATAATGAGCTCGATATTGTATCGGGCTCATTTTGTTTAACTCCTTTTTTTTTACAATTGAAGAGGATACATAAATATAAAAGTGCTTAAAAAATATTAATATTCCCCATCTAGATAAAACCAACTTCCATTTTCAAAAATAAAAGTAGAATGTTCGTAGTGAATTTGCGCTTTTAGTTGAGAATCTAAATAATAAGCTTTGAAGGTTACTGTAGTTACTGTTGCAGCTAGAACTTCTAATTTAATCCATTGATTGCTTTGACTCCAATTTAAAATATCGGCTTTTTTATGGGATTTTCTTGTAGAAGAATGGGTTGTTGCTACTAAATAGTCGGCTTCTCCAGTAGCAAAAGCAGAATATCTTGAACGCATTAAAGCTTCAGCAGTGGGTGCTTTTAGAATTCCTATAATACAAGGTTGACAACAGTTTTCAAAAGACAAGTTAGAGCCACAATAACATGGAACCATTATTCTTTGGCTTCATTAAACTTTTTTAAAATAGTTTTTAATTTTTCTTCACGAGCTACCTTTTTTGCTTTAGCCTTATCTTGCGATTTATGAAGTTTGTCGTTGTGTGCTTTTATGTTGCGGTCGTTATTTCTACTCATGGTTTTTTATTTTGTGCAATCGTCAGTTCGAGTTGAGCAATCATTTGTGATAGAAAATGATTGTGAAGTATTGAGAACTATTTATATTAAACTATTTTATCTATTTTTAAATACCCAATATGTAACGCGTCTTCGATTGGATTTTCCGTTGGCGTAATTTGCAATTCAAATTGTTCAGTAAATGTAGGTGAAAGAATTTCTTTTACATTAAAAACATCATCTACATCAATTCCAAATTTATCATCGATATGAGAAATGGCTCCTTTAAACCCAAAATGTTTGTAAAAAGCAGTAGATTTTGCTTTTTTGGTAGCTTCTGACAATGTTGCTCCAACTGCCAAAACTTTATAATGGTATTCTTCAAATTCATTTTCTTTATAACCACCAAGGTTAATGAAAAACAATTGTGAGTTTGATTCTGTTGAAGTTCCTTTTGCGTTAACTTCAATTTTAAAATCGTCCACAGCAGTAACTTCTCGCCAAGCATCAATATGAATTTGACCTTTAGCTTCGGGCCAAAAAGATTTCATATTTGGTATTAATTCTTTTAAGGATTTTCCAATACCAAAAAAAATGTCGTGTTGTTCTGTACATCTGCCTTTAGGGCGACAGCCGAGCATTATCATGTAGAGTTTATTCTCATTTTTCATATATGTGAAATTTCATTTGTTATTGGTCATATATGGTGTCGCTTTTTTATTTATTGGTGTTTGCTCGCGCAAACTTGATTTTAATGGCGATTTCATCTTTCAAAGGTACAATATTTTGTTAAAATGAAACTTTGGCACAGCTATTGGTTATAGCTTTATATCATTAATCACTTAATACTACTATACCATGAGAAAAATTACATTATTGTTTGCGTTTATCGGGATGATATCGCTACAAAGTTGCTCAGTAAATGACACGCCAGCACAACAAGTTACAAATAATTATAATTTTTTAGCAACTACCTATGAGTTTACTCGATCATTTACAACAACTAATAACTTTAGTACATTAATTACGTTTCCTCAAACCATTTATGATTCTGATATGGTTTTGGTTTATAGATTGTCTGGAGCTGCAAGTGGATCTGATGTTTGGAAATTACTTCCAGAATCTTATTTTATGAGCGATGGAACTTTAGATTTTAGATATGATTTTGATTTCACAAAATATGATGCTAGCATCTATATGGATGGCTATGATTTAGCTGGAGTTTCTGCAGCATATAGAACAAATCAAGTGTTACGAATAGTAATAGTTCCTTCTAATTTTGGAAATAAAATGGCTACTCCAATAGATTACAATGATTATAATGCAGTTGCAAAAACATTTAAAATTGATGAGTCTAAAGTTATTAAAGAGCAATAGATTTTTGGTTAGTCTATAGTTTGTTTGTTTGCTAAAGAGGTTGTACGATAGTGCAACCTCTTTTTTATTCTTCGTCTTTTGATGGTTTTTTCTGTTCTTCTTTTTCTGCCATTTTTAAAGAAACTACTATTCCTGTTAGTAGTGAAATAGCTATAAAACTCAATGAAACCCATTCTGGAAATTTATAGTAATGAATGATTAACATCTTAATTCCAACAAAAATTAGAATGGCAATCAAACTGAATTCTAAATAACTGAATTTCTCCAACATATTGGCCAAGAAGAAATACATAGAACGCAAACCAAGTATGGCAAAAATATTAGAACTGAACACTAAGAATGGGTCGGAAGTAATGGCTAGAATTGCTGGGACGCTATCCATTGCAAAAACCATATCCATAACTTCAATAACAATCAATGTTACCAATAAAGGAGTGGCATAATTGCGATTGTTTTCTTTTACAAAAAAATGTTCTTTGTCTTTATGATGTGTAATTGGAATTACTTTTCCAATCATTTTATATACTAATGATTCTTTGGGATTGAATTCGTCTTCCTCTTTTTTGAAAAGCATTTTTAGCGCAGTAAACACAAGAAATCCTCCAAAGAGATAGGTAATCCAATCGATTTGTCTAATTAAGATTACACCAAAGAATATCATCAAACCCCTAAAAATTATGGCACCAATAATTCCCCAAAACAAAACACGGTGTTGGTATTTCTGCGCTATTTTAAAAGAAGCAAATATTACAGCAATCACAAAAATATTATCGGCACTCAACGATAATTCAATCAAATAACCAGTGATAAATTTCATGGAAGCCACAGCTGGCTTAAGATGATCGGGATTATCAACATAATTATTGTTGTACAGCCAATAAATAACTCCAGAAAAGGCAAAAGATAATGTCACCCAAATTCCAGTCCACATACCAGCTTCTTTAGAACTGATGATATGAGGTGTTTTGTTGAAGATTCCTAAATCTAAAGCTAAAAAGAGTAAAACAGCTGCTATAAATAAAATCCAAACTATCATCGTGAATTAAAAATTAAAAATTTCTTCAAAGATAGTCATTTTAAAGACTAGTGAAAATTCATTATTTTAAATCAATAATTCATTATTTTGAATTTTACCCCCAAAAAAATAGGGTATATTTATTTTTTATTTAAAATATTATTATATTTGTATCAAATTATTAGGGTATAACTTTTAAAATTAATTTTTATGTCGACTTTACGTTTCCAAGCATTAAAAGATGCATCAGGTAGAAAACCTGTAAAATTTGAAGAAGCTGGTAGAAAATCAGATCTTTTTGGTTCAAATGTGTTTAATGATAAAGCAATGAAGCAATTTTTAACTTCTGATGCTCATAAAGGCGTAAAAGATGCCGTGCAGCATGGAACTAAAATTGACAGAAAATTAGCCGATTATATTGCAATGGGAATGAAAGAGTGGGCTTTGTCTAAAGGCGTAACTCATTATACACACTGGTTTCAACCATTAACTGGAACAACTGCTGAAAAACATGATGCGTTTTTTGAAACGTCTTATGACGGTTCCGATCCAGTTGAAAAATTTGGTGGTGGACAATTAGTACAACAAGAGCCAGATGCTTCTTCTTTTCCAAATGGAGGAATTAGAAACACATTCGAAGCTCGTGGATATACTGCTTGGGACCCAACTTCTCCTGCATTTATCTTTGGAACTACTTTATGTATTCCAACGGTTTTCATTTCTTATACAGGTGAAGCATTAGATTATAAAACACCACTTTTGCGTGCCTTAAATGCTGTTGATGAAGCAGCAACTGATGTATGTAAATATTTTGATAAAAACGTTAAGAAAGTAACTGCTACTTTAGGATGGGAACAAGAATATTTCTTGGTAGATTCGGCTTTGGCTAATTCTCGTCCTGATATTGTAATGACCGGTAGAACTTTATTAGGTCATACTTCTGCAAAAGGACAACAATTGGACGACCATTATTTTGGTTCAATTCCTTCTCGTGCTTTGAATTATATGAGAGAATTGGAAGAAGAGTGTATGTTGTTGGGTATTCCTGTAAAAACGCGTCATAATGAGGTGGCTCCAAATCAGTTTGAGTTAGCTCCAATTTTTGAAGAAACTAATTTAGCCGTAGACCACAATTCATTATTAATGGATGTAATGTCTAAAGTGGGTGAACGTCATGATTTTAAAGTACTTTTCCATGAAAAACCTTTTAAAGGTGTAAATGGTTCGGGTAAACACAATAACTGGTCATTGGCTACTGATACTGGAGTTAATCTATTATCTCCGAGTAAAACTCCGATGAGTAACTTACAGTTTTTATCATTTTTTATCAATACCATTAAAGCGGTTAATGATTATGAAGAATTGCTTCGTGCCGCAATTGCAACTGCAAGTAACGACCACAGATTAGGAGCAAATGAAGCGCCTCCAGCAATTATCTCTGTTTTCATTGGAGAACAATTGACTAAAGTTTTAGCTGAATTAGAAGGTGTTTCTAAAGGAAAATTATCTCCCGAAGAAAAAACCGATTTGAAATTAAATGTGGTAGGTAAAATTCCAGATGTAATGTTGGATAATACCGATAGAAATAGAACATCACCATTTGCATTCACAGGAAATAAATTTGAATTTAGAGCCGTTGGTTCTTCTGCAAATTGTGCCAATGCAATGACTACTTTGAATTCTATTGTTGCTAAACAATTGAAAGATTTTAAAAAAGAAGTGGATGCTTTAATTGAAACCAAAGATTTAAAGAAAGACGAAGCAATTTTTAATGTCTTGAGAGAATACATCAAAGGAACTAAAAATATCCTTTTTGAAGGTGACGGTTATAGTGATGCTTGGGAAGTAGAAGCTAAAAAACGCGGATTGAGTAATCATAAAACTACGCCAACGGCTTTGAAAGCTAAAGTGTCTCAAAAAGCATTGGATTTATTCAAAGATTTAAACGTAATGAACCATGTTGAAGTGGAAGCACGTTATGAAATTGAATTGGAAGAATACACTAAGAAAATCCAAATTGAAGGACGCGTTTTAGGCGATATTGCAAGTAATCATGTTATTCCAACTGCAATTCGTTATCAAAATACATTGATAGAAAACGTTCGTGGATTGAAAGAAATCTTCGGAAAAGACTTTGAGAAAATTGCAAAAGAGCAAATTGTTTTAATCAAAGAAATTTCGGTTCATATTGAAGGAATTATTACCAAAGTAGACAAAATGACTGAAGCTCGTAAAAAAGCAAACGCATTAACAGACGCTCAAAAAATGGCGGAAATGTATTGTGATAAAGTGAAACCTTACTTTGAAGTTATCCGGGAACATTGCGATAAATTAGAACTATTAGTTGATGACGAAATTTGGACATTGACTAAATACAGAGAATTGTTGTTTACAAGATAGTTTTTTGAGAATATAGAATATAGACTAAACCTGCTTGATGATAAAGCAGGTTTTTTTTTATACCTCAACATTCGTTACTCAACATTGAATAGTCAACATTTTCTTCCTGTTGGCTGAGGCTCTCGAAGCCAACGTTACAAAAAAACCTCAACATTCGTTACTCAACATTGAATAGTCAACATTTTTTTTGAACTTGGAATATTCAACAACGAACGTTGAATTTTGAACTGTTAACAAAGAAAACATCACATAAATACATAAAAAAACCGCAAAGTCAGGAGACATTTGCGGAGTTTTTTATTGGAACTCCTTGCGGAGCTGGTAGTTTTTCTATTCTAATTTGATTTTAAATGAACTCCAATCATATAATTTTGATTTTTCTATGCTCCCGTTATACCCAATATTTCTAATTATAACTTTTAAATCTTCAATTTCATTATTTTTCAACCTTGGATCAAGTAAAATGTCCAATATAAAATCATTTGGGTCTATATCAAATTGAATTTTTTGAACTGGCTCATCATCAAAGTCACGAATGAAAATAGCCCTGAATTCTTTTTCATGTTCAAA
>CANCFZ010000042.1 GCA_947377425.1 Flavobacteriaceae bacterium | reverse complement strand
GGTAGTAATGTCAATTTTGTGAATCAAATTTCGAATAATCATTTCCGATTAAGAACTTATGAACGCGGCGTTGAAGATGAAACTTTGTCATGTGGAACTGGAGCCACCGCAACCGCCATAGCCATGAATGCTATCGGAAAAACAAATTCAAATGCTATTGACATAAATGTTGAAGGCGGAACGTTAAAAGTTTCGTTTGAGAAAAAAGGCTCTATTTATAGTAATGTGTTTTTAGAAGGAAAAGCGGAGTTTGTTTTTGAAGGAAAAATTGAAATAACTTTTTAAAAACTTCGTATTTTGTACTTCGTAATTCGTACTTATTAAAATGATAACATTAAAAGGAAATAATATCAATTTACGCGCTCTCGAACCAGAAGATTTAGAGTTTGTCTATGCAATAGAAAACGATGAAGACATTTGGGAAGTGAGTAATACACAAACTCCTTACAGCAAATTTCTAATTCGGCAGTATCTAGAAAATGCCCATCAAGATATTTATGAAGCGAAACAATTGCGATTGGCAATTTGTAAAAACGACTCCCAAAAAGCCATTGGTTTGATAGATTTATTCGACTTCGACCCGAGAAATAATCGTGCTGGAATCGGAATTGTAATTCAAAATGAAATTGATAGAACTCAAGGTTTTGGTAAAGAAGCACTAGCCTTATTGATTGATTTTTCATTTACTCAATTGCAATTGCACCAACTTTTTGCAAATATTGGAGTTGATAATGTTTCTAGTTTAAACCTTTTTGCTACTTTTGGATTTCAGAAAATAGGTGTCAAAAAAGATTGGATTCACATCAATAATTCCTATCAAGACGAGGCTATTTTTCAGTTACTAAACCCAAATCATTAAATTATTTTTATTTTGAATAAGAAATTAAAAATCATACTTATAGCAGCAGCTGGATTATTTTTGGTTGTAGCAATCGTTGTTTATGCAAAATTTTTCACTGACAACACTAAATTTTCTAAAAATGAATTGTATGTTGAAATTCCAACCAATTCTAAATTTGAAGATGTTCAAAAAATAGTCAGTCCATTTATTGAAAATGCTAGTGGATTTAATTTAATGGCGAGTTTACGCTCGTATGATAAAAACGTAAAATCAGGACGATTTCTTTTCAAAAAAGGAATGGGAAATTTTGCTTTAATAGCTTCATTACGTCGAAATGTTCCAGTAAAAATAGCTTTTAATAATCAGGAAAGATTAGAAAATGTAGCACAACGCATTGGTTCTGAAATTGAACCAGATTCATTACAGTTAATTACAGCTTTCAGAGATAGTACCTTTTTGAAGAAAAACGGATTTACCAAAGAAAATGTTTTGGCACTTTTTATTCCAAATTCGTATGAGTTTTATTGGAACACATCAGCTGAGAAATTTCGTGATAAAATGGTGGAAGAATACAAAAAATTCTGGAATAAAGATAGATTGGCAAAAGCAGAACAATTAGGGTTATCGCCAGAAGAAGTAATTACTTTAGCATCAATTGTTCATAAAGAAACGGTGAAATCCGACGAACGACCGAGAGTTGCTGGTGTCTACTTGAATCGATTAGAACAAGGAATGCCACTTCAAGGTGATCCAACAGTTATTTATGCTTTGAAATTGAGAGACAACGATTTCAATCAAGTAATCAAACGAGTTTTATATGGAGATTTGACTATTAATTCTCCTTATAACACTTATGTAAATATTGGATTACCACCTGGACCAATTGCTCAACCCGATATTAGTGCGATTGATGCTGTTTTAAATCCAGAAAAGCACGATTATATTTATTTTTGTGCAAGTGTAGAACGATTTGGTTATCACGAATTTGCGTCAACCTATGCGCAACATCAAGTCAATGCTAAAAAATATGCTGATTGGTTGAATGGAACTGGTACGAAAAGATAACAATTGAAAAAAGTACCATTAATATTAATTTTTCTATTTCTTCTAAAATCCTCATTGGGATTTTCACAAGATGCTGTTAATTCTTTTCTAAAGCCTTCAGATACTTTAAATAAACCGCGTCGGAATGGAGTTGTAATTTCCGAAATATCATTGGCTTCTGGAGCGTTACTTGGACTAAATCAACTTTGGTATGTTGATTATCCACATTCCAATTTACATTCGGTTAATGACAATGATGAATGGCTTCAAATGGATAAAGCTGGACATTTATTTTCATCGTATCATTTGGGAGTTTTTGGATCTAATGCCCTAAAGTGGAGTGGTTGCAATCAAAAAAGTCAATTGATTTATGGTGCTACAATCGGGTTAGCATTTATGACTACCGTTGAGGTTTTTGATGGATATTCATCCGAATGGGGATTTTCTTGGGGCGATATGGCTGCCAATGCAACTGGAACTTCTTTATATGTTTCGCAAGAATTACTTTGGAAAGAACAACGAATTGTTCCCAAATTTTCATTTCATACAACGCAATATGCTTCTGTTCGACCAAATGTTTTGGGCAATTCTTTAAGCCAACAAATTCTTAAAGATTATAATGGACAAACCTATTGGTTTTCTGCGAATGTGCATTCCTTTTTTAAGCAATCCAAAATTCCAAAATGGTTGAATGTTGCAGTCGGATATGGAGCCGACGGAATGATTACTGGAAGAAGTGAATCAAACGACGTTTTTTTGTATCCTGAAACCAAAAAAAAACGACAATTTTACCTTAGTTTGGATGCCGATTTGACTAAAATTCAAACAAAATCACACTTTTTAAAGACTTTTTTTTCGATTTTTAATTCGATTAAAATCCCTGCTCCAACCTTTGAAATCAATAGTTTAGGAGCTGTTAAATTCCACTATTTTTACTTCTAAAAATCATAAGTATCTGATTTTCAATTTTATTTAAAAATAAGTTGTATATTTGTACCGTCAATATCAAGATGGTGACAGCACTTGGAAATTACAATTTATGATAAATAGATGGTCGTTTTACATAGGAATCGTTTTAGTTGTTGGATTTATTAGCTCAGCTTTTAAACCCATAAACACTTTAAATCAACAATGGTTTCATGTAAGCGAAAACGAGGAATTGTTGTATCAATTTCCTTCAGAAAAACCTTCAGATTACGTCAATCAATCATTACCTTATCTCGGAAAACATTTTATCGGATTCAAAGAAGCAATTGCATTTAAAGAATCGCAAGGAAAATACCAATTGGTAAATTCATTAGGGTATATGGGTAAATACCAATTCGGAACTTCGGCTTTGCGTTTCATTGGAATTAATAACAATGCTGAATTTTTGAATAGTCCTCAATTACAAGAAAAAGCTTTCATCGCATTATTGAGGATTAATAAATCTAAATTACAAGATGTGATTGAAGAGTACCGTGGAAAAACAATTGACGGTGTTAGAATAACCGAATCTGGAATACTTGCCGCTGCTCATTTAGGTGGTGCTGGTTCTGTTAGAAAATACTTAGAATCTAACGGTAGAAAAAAATGTAAAGATGGCTACGGAACTACGGTAAAAAGTTATCTAAAACAGTTTGCTGGTTATGAAACCAATAATATCAAGGCTGATAGTACTGCTAAAGTTAAGTAAGATTTCGATAAAATTATTCTAAGACTAATTTTGCTTTTTCCTCAGCAATTCCTATGGTTGCAATTGAACCAGAGTTGAATTTTAAAAAATCCGATTCAATTCCGTCTGAAAAAATAATTCCATTACTTGGCATGAATGATTCAATTATTAATTTAGATTGGTCATTAATTAATCCAATAGTTGTTTCAATTTTAGTTTTTTTACTTGCAAAAGGTTCTCTAACTGCAAAAATTAGTTGGTTGTTTTTTGGTTTAGCATGTTTTAAAGGTTCATTATTTTTCTCTATAAAATTTTGAATCCCAAAACTCATATTAAAAATTGAACTCAGCCAGCCTGTTGCGCCTTCTGGCGTAGATATTATTATTCCTGATGAAGAATGTTCTTCTGTTTTATTGTTATAAGTGATTTTATATCTTGCAGAAACATGTGATGAAGCTCCAATAAATAAATCATTGAAAGCTAATAATCGTTGTCCATCATTGAGTTTCGCTTCTGCAAAAGATGCCAATTTTGATTTGTAATTGTTGTTAATTACATTTTGAACAGCACTATTAAAATTTTCAGGATTAAAGGGTAATAAAATGCCATCATATCTTTCTTGATCAGGATTTACAGCTATTATTGGCAGTTGTTTCGCATATTTTGCGGTATTGGCGACTAATCCATCTTGACCAACAGTAATAATAATTTGGCTTTCGTTAAATATAAATGAATGTAAAAAATTACGTTCAACAATTTTATTCTTAACAATTCCAACTAAATTTTGCTGAACATTTGATAATGATTGATGAAATATTTCATGTTCTTTTTCATAATCAAAGAAATCGCCTCCTGAACGCTCAATATAAAATTTTGCTTGAGCTTTAGTATTAAATCTTTCTATCAAAGATTCAAGTCTAGTTTTGTTCTTTATTATGATTGCATATTCAATGCTCATTTTTTATCTTTCTTATCATTTAATAGAGTGTCTAGCAATTCAGGACTAATGTTTAAGTTTCCAATTTTGCCTGCATTTTGTGCTAATTCTCTAAAAGCTAGTGAAATGTTAAATCTTGGATCATTATTATTGTTTAATGCCGTAAGTATTTTCCAATCCATTTCTTTGTAAGGTTTTAAAGTTGTTTCTAAAACAAATCCTTGAGTTTCTGCTTCTTTTCTTTGATTGGCAGTTTTTTGTTCCAATAATTTTTTGCGTTGGTTTTCAATTGAAATGTCTGCCTGAACTTTCATTTCTCTTAATTTTAAGTCATTTTCAGCTTTTTGTACTTCAGTTTCCGCTTGTTTTTCAGCAATTTGTTTGTTTTTTTCTTCAATTGCAATCTCTGTATTTAGCTCACTTTCTTTAATTTTCCGCTCTTGTTCAACTGCGAAATTTCTTCTTTCATAGATAGCTTGATCGGCTTCTTGTTGTAGTTTTTCTCTAGTTTCTGTTTCTAAAGCACGTTCCATTTCTGGTGATGCTTTTATTGCTAAAATGTTAATACTTAGTATTTCAATTCCAAGCATTGTGATTGCTTGAGATTTAAAAAGTCCCTCTGTAATTTCTGATTCTATGACTTTTGCAGAGCGAATAGCTTCTTTTAATCCTAGTTGATGAATAAATGAAGACGTTGCAGTTTGAGCTTCATTTACAATAGTTTGGTTGAGTTTTTCAGTATCGTCTTTTTTGTAAACTCCATTTGCATTTACAGTAAAATCTAATACATCGGCTAATTGTTTAGGGTTGCCGATTTTATATGTTATTTGCCCTTGAATAGTTACAGTTTGATAATCTTTAGTTGTTTCACTAAATATAAAGGGTAAATTATTACTTCCAATAGGAACTGCTGAAATTGAAGTAGTTGGTGCATAATAAAAAAAAGACAAACCACGACCTTCATTTGCTACTTGTCCATTTTTAAATTTAATGACATAAGTCATCGAATCGAATTTGATAAATTTTATTCCAAACATACTATATAGGTGTTAAATTAGCACACCAAATATAATAAAATTGAGAGTTATTTAGAATGAAATAGATAATATTCTAATTCAACTTATGAATTATAAAAATAGTAGGTCGATTGTGTAAGTCAATTTTAGTTTTTTTCCAATCGGCAACTCTATATGTTTTTATATATTCTGTTGGAAGTGTGATGTCTGCTGCAATACACAAATGCGTATTGGGCTGTAATATTTGCAATAAATCTTCTAATAATTTATTGTTTCTGTAGGGCGTTTCTATGAAAATTTGTGATTGGTTTTTGTCTTGAGATAACTTCTCATAATTCTTTAAAGCTGCTTTTTTATCTGATTTGTCAATAGGTAAATAACCATTGAAAGCAAAACTTTGACCGTTCATTCCAGAACCCATCATTGCTAATAGAATGGAAGAAGGTCCAACTAATGGAACCACTTGTATTTCTTTTTCGTGTGCCAATTTAACGATTACTGCACCAGGATCGGCAACGCCAGGACAACCAGCTTCACTCATTAATCCAATGTTTATTCCTTGCAAACAAGGTTTTATCATTTCGTTATGTTCTGCAACTTCGGTGTGTTTATTTAAAGTGCTTAGAATTAATGACGATTGCACCTTTTCTGGATATATACTTTTTATAAATTTACGAGCTGTTTTTTCATTTTCAACTATATAGCAATCTATAAATTCGATGGCTCTTTTTACAGTTTGAGGCAAAATATCATTTGGATCACTTTCGCCCAGAGTTATCGGAATTAAATATAGTTTTCCTGTTAAGTTTATTGGTTTCATTAAGAATGTTTCTCAATTAATTTTTTTGCTAATAAATCTGTTGCTTCGTCAAGCATTTCAAAAACCATATCAAATCCGTTTTGAAATCCATAAAAAGGATCTGGAACATCTACATTATCTCCTGGAAAAAGTTCGTCAAGAATTAATTTGACTTTCTTTTTTTGATCTTCGGTTTTTGCTAATGAGTTAACATCGTCGTAATTGGAGCTATCCATTACATAAATATAATCGAATTCGTCAAAGAATTTTGGATTGAAATGTTTGCCTTTTTGTTTTGAAATATCAAGACCATGTTTTTTTGCAGTTGCAATAGAACGTTCATCGGGTTGTTTTCCAACATGCCAATGGCCAGTTCCAGCTGAATCTACAAGAAATTTATCTTTAGGAAGTTTGGATGCTAGGATACCTTCTGCCAAGGGTGATCGGCAGATATTACCTAGACAAACCATCAAAATTTTAATAGGCATAATACAATTAGGTTTCTTATTTTACTTTAAGATGCAAAAGTAAGAATTACCAATAACTATAATGATAATTTTTTGTGAATATCTTCAACAAATTTTTTGAACTGTTTGTCAGTAGAAACCAAGTTGTCTACTGTTTTACAAGCGTGCAAAACTGTTGCGTGATCTCTGTCTCCGATTTGTGAACCAATATTTGCTAAAGATGCTTTTGTGAACTTTTTAGCAAAAAACATAGCCAATTGTCTTGCTTGAACCACATGACGTTTTCTGGTTTTGGATTGAAGCGTGTCTAAATCCAACTGAAAATAATCCGAAACTACTTTTTGAATGTAGTCAATTGATATTTCACGTTTTACATTTTTAACAAATTTCTCTACAATACTTTTTGCCAAATCTAATGTAACTTCTTTTTTATTGAAAGACGATTGGGCAATTAAAGAAATTATTGCTCCTTCAAGTTCACGAACATTTGATTTGATGTTTTGGGCTACATATTCAACAATTTCGTTTGGCATTTCGACACCGTCACGATATAAAATGTTGTTCAAAATTGAAACTCTTGTTTCATAATCCGGTTGATGCAATTCGGCGGATAATCCCCATTTGAAACGAGATAACAAACGTTGTTCGATATCTTGCATATCAACAGGCGCTTTGTCTGAAGTAAGAATTACTTGTTTTCCATTTTGGTGTAAGTAATTGAAAATGTGAAAGAATACATCTTGTGTTCCTGTTTTTCCTGAAAGGAATTGAACATCGTCAATAATCAATACATCTATCAATTGATAAAAATGGATGAAATCGTTACGGTTATTTTTCTTAACCGAATCAATATATTGTTGTGTGAATACTTCGGCAGAAATATACAACACTGTTTTTTCTGGATATTTATCTTTAATTTCAACTCCAATGGCGTGAGCTAAATGGGTTTTTCCTAGACCGACACCACCAAAAATCAATAATGGATTGAATGAAGTTCCTCCAGGTTTATTAGCTACTGCCATACCAGCAGAACGTGCTAATCTATTAGAATCTCCTTCTAAGAAATTGTCAAAACTATAATTTGGATTTAATTGCGACTCAATTTTTAAATTTCTAATTCCAGGAATCACAAATGGATTTTTAAGTTCAGGATTTAGATTTTTAAAAGGCGCGTCAACTTCTTGTGATTTTATAGGACTACGATGAGCAGATGGCAATTGTTCCGTAAAAGGTTGTTTATTGCCATAAGTGTTTTCCATTTTAATTTTATAGAGTAACTTTGCGTTTTTTCCAAGTTCTTTGGTTAGGGCAACTTTAAGTAATTTCACATAATGTTCCTCTAGCCATTCATAGAAAAATTTACTAGGAACTTGAATGTAAAGTGCGTTGTCTGATAGTTCAACTGATTTAATTGGTTCAAACCAAGTTTTATAAGCTTGCTCTTGAATATTGTCTTTTATAAAAGACAGACAGTTTTCCCAAACCGATTGCGCAGTTTTGTTCATATTCGTGTTAAAATTTCTAATTAATTTAAAGGTTCTCTTACAAAAAAAAGGGAGGTTTTTTTCGTCATTTTTGGGTTAACAAATATGTGAACAATTTTCCTTAAAAAAAAATAATAAGGTATTGATTTTTTAAAATTTTTGTTGTAAAGAGATAAATAGTAATAGATAAAAAGCAAAAAAAACAGATGAACGGACACGAAGTGCAAGTTAGGGTTAGATATAGTGAAACCGACCAAATGGGTGTAGTATATCATGGAAGTTATGTGCCTTATTTTGAGATAGGAAGAGTGGAATGGCTAAGATACAAAGGGGTTTCGTACAAAAAGCTTGAAGAAAGTGGCATTGCTCTACCCATAGTTTCGATGCACTTAAATTATAAAAAACCAGCACGTTATGATGACATGTTGACTATAAATACTAAACTACGAAACTATAGCGGTGTTAAGATTGAATTTGATTGTGAAATTCGTAATGAAAACGAAGAGTTATTAACAACTGCACATTTTATATTGGTTTTTGTTGATACAAAAAGCGGAAAACCTATTGTTCCACCACAATATATTTTGGATATTTTAAAGGAGTAGATTATTCTTTCAATTTTACCTCAATTTCAAAGATAGAATTAAAAATGTCGAATATCATTTTGGCATTTTTTTTTCGGGTTGCAATTTTTATTTCGCAACTTTCATTCATTTTTTGAGAAATAATTTCTAAGTTTTTTTCTTTAATTACTCGCATTACTTTATTCATGTTTTTATAATCAAACGAAATTATATAATGTATGTCAATGGTTTTCTCGATAATTTCGGAAACTTCTAATGCCATTTGAGCCGAAGCTCTATAAGCAGCTATCAATCCGCCAACCCCTAATTTAATTCCGCCGAAGAAACGAACTACAACTATTAAAATATTGGTTAACTCAAACGATTGTATTTGTCCATAAATAGGCGCTCCAGCAGTATTACTAGGCTCTCCGTCATCATTGGCGCGAAACTGTATTTTTTCAGTTCCAATTTGAAAAGCATAACAAAAATGAACTGCGCCATAATGCTGCTTTCGCAAAATCTCTAAATGATTTTTAATTTCTTCTTCGGAAGTTACTGGAAAAGCGTAACCATAAAACTTACTGTTTTTTTCTTTGAATAAAATTTCTTCCGAAGGTGATGTAATGGTTTTGTAGGTATCGTTCAAAACTTACAATGGTAACTGTTTTTGTTTGAACAAATCAACCACATCTTCTTCTCCAACTTGCAAATTCCACACATGAATTCCGATACTCGCTGCTGCATCAGTATTGACTTTTTTGTCGTCTACAAACAAAGTGCGTTTTGGTGATAAATCATGTTTGTTTACTATATAGCTATAAATGCTAGCATCGGGCTTTCGCATTCCCATTTCATAAGAATAATAGACTTTTTCAAAACATTGGTAAAAATCACTAAAAAAAGAAACGCCTACATTGTGTTCAAATTTACTAATATGTATTTCATCCGTATTTGTCAATAAAAATAAACGGTATCTGCTAGAAAGCAATTGTAAAAACTCCAATCGATACAATGGAAACTCGCCTATAATTGTATTCCAAGCAGCTCTAATTTCTTCGATACTTGCATTAGGAATGAACTTATGAAAACAGGTGATAAACTCCAATTCAGAAACCTTTCCTTTTTCAAACAAATCGTTCATTTCTACAAGCTCTTCGTTTGGACCTGGCAATCCTAGTTTTTTGAAAGCTTCTACCTGAGCTTCTTTTTCTAAATTGATAAAAATATCACCAAAATCAAAAATTATTGTATCAATCATGATTGAAAAATATTAAAAGTTCATCGTCTAAAATTTGTTGTTTTTTTACATTTTTGAATTTAATATTTGGTGCTTTTGTGCCGCCGTTTAAAGAGCAATTTCCTTTAAAAACCCGTCCTTCATCCCAAATAGATTCATCAATAAACGTCTGCAAAGTTTGTCTTCCGCCTTCAATTATAACCGACTGAATATCGTTATTATATAGATAATTCGCAATTTCAGCTGCAATATTAGTATTAAAATTAATGTTGTCTTTTGAAATTGAAACAGTTTTTGCTTGATTATCAAAGATATGATTTTCTTTTGAAATTCTATTATTTTGGTCTAAAACTATTCTAATTGGATTATTTCCTGCCCAATCACGAGTGGTTAAAGAAGGATTATCGTCAATAATGGTGTTTGTTCCAACTAAAATTGCTTGTTCTTCACTTCGCCATTTGTGAACTAATTGTCTAGAAAATTCATTGGTTATCCAAATAGGTTCTTTCTTTTCTTTTGAACTAGGCGCAATAAATCCATCTTGACTTTCCGCCCATTTTAAAATAATATACGGTCGTTTTTTAGTGTGAAAAGTAAAAAAGCGTTTGTTTAGTTCGTTGCATTCCTCTTCAAGGATTCCGATAGTAACATTTTTTTCAGCTTCTATAAGTTTTTTAATTCCGTTTCCAGCCACTTTTGCAAATGGATCAATGGTTCCGATAACCACATTCGGAATGTTATTTGCAATAATCAAATCACAACAAGGCGGTGTTTTTCCAAAATGACTGCAAGGTTCTAAACTTACATAAATTGTTGATTTAGAAAGTAATGATTTGTCTTTAACGGAATATATAGCATTCACTTCAGCATGGGGTTCGCCAGCTTTTTTGTGCCACCCTTCTCCAATTATTTCATTGTTATATACAACCACACTACCAACTAACGGATTTGGATAAGTAGTTCCCAAACCATTTTTGGCTAATTCAATGCAGCGTTTAATATATTTTTCGTGTATTTTCACGTTGCAAAAGTACTATTTTTGTTAAGTTATTTTATAATTCAAAAGGATTTTGATTTTTTGAATTTTGAATATCCAACTTGGAATAACGAATTTTGAAATTTTTGAAAATGATAATAAGGGAAATCCAACCCGAAGACAACAACCAAATTGCCGATGTAATTCGTCAAGTTTTTATATCAGATGATTATCCGAAAACAGGAACTGCTTTTGCCGATTCGCAATTGGATTTTATGTTTGAAACCTACAACAAACCCAAAGCGATTTATTTTGTTGTTGAAGAAAACAGAAAAATAATTGGTGGAGCAGGAGTAAGTCAGTTGGATAATTCGGAAGATAACATTTGTGAATTGCAGAAAATGTATTTCTTGCAAGAAGCTAGAGGTAAAGGAATCGGATTTGAAATGATTCAGAAATGTTTACAGAAAGCAAAAGATTTTGGCTATGAAAAATGCTATTTAGAAACGTTGCCAGAAATGTTGAATGCTCAAAAATTGTATAAAAAAGTTGGGTTTGAGTATCTTTGTGAGCCTCTTGGCGGAACGGGTCATACAAGTTGTCCAGTTTGGATGTTAAAGAGTTTATAATAGTTTAATGTTGTTTAAAAAATAGTTTAATGTTGTTTAAAGTTTATAAATCTACATTTCTTCAAGAGCTGTCCTCATTATATGATGAAAAAGAAATTGAGAGTTTCTTTTATATTGTATTGGAATGTTTTCATAATATAAAACGAATTGATTTGGCTCTAAATCCCGAAATGGAAATGGATGCTATGCAATTACTTCGTTGGGAAAGCGTTTTATCTGAATTAAAAAAAGAAAAGCCCATACAATATATAGTAGGAGAAACGGAATTTTATGGTTTGCCATTTCTGGTAAACGAAAACACGTTAATTCCAAGACCAGAAACAGAAGAGTTGGTAGAATGGATTTTAGAAAGTACAAAGTACGAAATACAAAGTACGAGGTTTAGGATATTAGATATAGGAACTGGTAGCGGTTGTATAGCGATTTCGTTGGCAAAAAATCTCCCGAATGCTCAAGTTTCTGCCATTGATGTATCTGAAAAAGCCTTGGCTACTGCAAATAGAAATGCAGAAATCAATGAGGTAAATGTTGATTTTATTTTGAAAAATATTCTTGAAACCGAAGATTTAAACGAGCAGTTTGATATTATAGTTTCCAATCCACCGTATGTTAGAAATCTTGAAAAAGCTGAAATAAAACCGAATGTTTTAGAGTTTGAACCGCATCTGGCTTTATTCGTTGATGATAATGACGCTTTACTTTTTTATAGAAAAATTGCTCAATTAGCCAAGAAAAACTTATCTGAAAATGGACAATTGTATTTTGAAATCAATCAATATTTAGGTAAGGAAACGGTTAAATTACTTGAAATTTTAGGATTTAAAAATATTATTTTGAAGAAAGATATTTATGGTAATGATCGAATGATTCGATGTACGAAGTAAGAAATACGAGGTACGAGGTTTTAAAAAGTTCGAAATACGAAATACGAGGTTCTAAAAAGGTTTAAAAGATAAAGTTTAATTTAAAAAAAATAGTGAGATGATTGATATGAAAGCTTGAACCAAGAAATTTACAATTGATTGTGCTCTCTTATGTTCTAAATTACCTAATTCGAGAGAATATAATGCTTATGTAAATCAACTTATAAGATGTTCAAGTTCCGTTGGAGCCAATTATAGAGCATCACAAAGAGCTAAATCGACAGCAGATTTCATCAATAAATTAAAGATTGTGGAAGAAGAAGCCGATGAAAGTAATTTCTTTCTTGAGATTTTATTAGAAATAAATAAAAATCAAGAGATAAAAGAAGAAATGAATATACTTTTAAAAGAAGGAAATGAAATTTTAGCAATTGTAGTTGCGTCTATAAAAACCGCAAGAAATAATCAAAACACTAAATAAAAATTTCTTATTTTAATCTCGTACCTCGTATTTCTCACCTCGTACTTTTAATTTATTCGTATCGCAAAGCCTCAATAGGATCCAATTTAGAAGCTTTAATAGCAGGATATAATCCAGAAACTAAGGCGACTATAAAACTTGTAATCACCGCTGCAATGATTGCGCCCCAAGGAATAACAAATCCAAATTCCATTAATGATGCCATTAAAAATCCAATTAGAATTCCCAGTAATATTCCAAGTAAGCCGCCTAATTGTGCAATAATTAATGTTTCCATAAAGAACTGCCATGCAATGGTTCCTTTTTTGGCTCCTAGTGATTTTCTAACACCAATTTCTCGAGTTCTGTCGGTTACCGAAACAATCATAATGTTCATTAAAGCTATTGACGAACCAAGAATAGTTATAATTCCAATAATCCACGCAGAAAAACTTAAAACGCCAGTCATTTCGGCAATTCTATTTACTAAATCATCGCTTCGTGAGATTCCGAAGTTGCTTTCTTCTACTGGATTTAGTTTTCTTATTTGACGCATCGTTACTGTTGCGTTATCTACGGCTGCTTCCAATAATTCTTTTTTGTCCACCATAGTACTAATCGTATAATTAATACTTGGAGCCGAAAATATAGAACGTGCTACTTG
>CANCFZ010000041.1 GCA_947377425.1 Flavobacteriaceae bacterium | reverse complement strand
AAAATACGATCACAAAGTGCTACAACTTGCGCTTGATTCTGATTTACATTAGCAATAATTTTCCAACTTTTAGAAGTATTTTGAACTAAAATAATATCGGTTGAAACAAAATAGGCGCCTTTTTCACCTTTGATGTCCGTTTCGGGTTGCAATTTTTGATTTTTTCTAAAAGCAGCAAGTTGCAAAGAAGAAAGTAAATAAGTTGGATTTTTTAATCCTAATGACCAAGCAATATTTGCTTTTAGTGCTTCACTTGGTTCGGCTTTGTCAACAATAATGGCACTTAATGCAAAAATTCCTAAGCCACTTTGTGAATCTATTTCACTTCTTTTATAGGCATCAACCAAATTACTTGTTGTTGCTTGCAAATCACTACTTACGCCATGTGGCATAATATTTTGGATTCCATCAAGTAATGTGATTTTATAATTGTTTTCGGAATGATTGGTAATCTTAGATTTTTTAACAAATCCAAATTGATTACTAGAGTTCCATTCATATCGGAATGCTACTTGAAAATCGTTTTGAATTTCTTCAAAAATGATTTTGTTACCATAACTATTTTTGTAAATATTTCTAGTTATTGAGTACTTATCATTAAATCTTTCTGAAAAAGGTTCCCAAATGTGAATTTGATTTTCGTGATTGATTCTGAAAATAGATTTGCTTCCCGTTATATCAGCGAATTCCGTAATTTTATCATCTGTATAATACGGGAAAAGAGAAAATTCTGCATTTTTTCTACCCGCTGTAAGTCCACCATTACTGGATATAAACATCCAATGATTGGAATCGCTCACGATACTCATAAAAAAAGGACGCATTAAATCATTGTTGGCAATTTTGTAAAATTCTTCACCTTCAATAGTTACAAATTCCATCGAAATGGATTTGTTTTTTATTTCATTATCAATGGTTTCAGTATTATTTGGGCTTTGACTTATCATTTTCTATAAAAGATTCTGTTTTTTTTTATGTTAAAACTAAAATTAGACCTCATGAATAAAAGTCTAATTTTAGTTTTAGTAAATATTTTAATTTATTGGTAAACTCTAACGTAATCTACAAGCATTGTTTGTGGAAAAGAAGTTTCATTATTTGGTGAACCAGGAAAATTTCCACCAACAGCCATATTCAGAATAATGTAAAATGGTTGATTAAATACCCATTCTCCTTTTACATCTTTTGGAGTTATTTGGTTGTACAGAACATCATCTACATAATAATTAACGTAGTTTTCTCCCCATTCTATTCCGAAAATGTGAAAGCCGGTATCGAATCTATCATTGGTTAAAGCAAAATTTTTAGATATTGCATTAGATCCTGAATAACCTGGACCATGAACCGTTCCGAAAATTGAAGTTGGGTTATTTCCTAAATATTCCATGATATCAACTTCACCACATTGAGGCCAAGAAACAGTATCAGAATTTGCTCCTAACATCCAGAAAGCAGGCCATAATCCTTTTCCCCATGGCATTTTAATACGAGCTTCAATTCGACCGTATTTTTGTTCAAATTTCCCTTTAGTTAAAATTCTTGCAGAAGTGTATGCTGAACCCATATAAGATTCTTTTAATGCTGTTATTTTCAACATACCATCTTCAACTTTAATATTTTGAGGTCGGTCGGTATAATATTCTAATTCATTATTTCCCCAACCATTATTGTTTCCTATATTGTAACTCCACAATGATGAGCTTGGAGCACCTGGCATATCAAACTCCTCCTGCATAACTAACTGATCCATCGTAGTTACTTTTTGTTTTTCATCGGTTGAACAACCTAATATAAATAGCAACGAACTAAGTATAAAGATTTTTTTAAAATTCAATTTATTTTTAAAATTCATGTTTAATTTTTTTAAAAGTTAATGAGCTACTATTAGTTATGAAAATAAATATTATCTAAATAAATAGTTCCATTTCCGTCAAATTTCATTTGAATTATATCTGCAAGATTTACAGGAGAAAAATTTGATAACGGAATTTCAAGACTAACCCAACCAGCAGAGGTAGGAACCGTTAGTGCTTTAGCTTTTTCAACAGGCCCTGTACTTATTAAATAGGCATTAAGAGCTGTTGAATTTGCGGTATAATAATCAATATGTAAAAATGACATTCCTGAAACATTTTGAGCACTACCTAATTGAAGTCCTTGGTAATTTAAACCTGTATATTTAAGTGTATTATTACCTGCAATTGGAGTTTGAGTTGTTACTGTTGATTGTCCCCAATTAGGATTTAAATTGTTTCCAGTAATGTTAGTATATGCATCACTAAATACTGAAATAACATTTGCTGCTGGAACTGTTGGAGTTGGTGCAGCAGTTGTAGGTGCAGTCTGAACTGCATAGAAATAAACATTATCTACAAGCAAATCAGTAATTCCAGATGATGATGGGCCTAAAATAATCTGTGCCAAATGAGTTTTACTTGATAAACCTGTAAAACTTGATAATGGTAAATCTAAACTCACCCAAGATCCAGTAGGAAGAGAGGAATTAACAATTGGGACTTCAGATGTAGAATCACCAACTCCTCCATAAATGCCATCAGAACCAAAGTCAGCCAATTTAATATTTATAGAATTTCTCGCTCCAGAAGTATTTTGAACCTTTAAATCAATGTGTAAATTAGTCATTTGAGAAACATCAATGGTAGGATGAGTAAATTGAATACCTACATAATTGAGTTGTGAATATTTAATGATGTCATCGCCACTAATATGAATATCATCTTGCCCTTGAGTAGTTGAACCTCCCCAATATCCATTGTAATAGTCAACTGGAACATTAGTGTAGGCATTACTAAAAATTGAGATTACATTTGAAGCACTTTGAGTTGGAGTTGGAGCAGGAGTAAATGCCCCAAGTGAATTTATTGTAAGAGAACCTGTTGCTTGTTTACCGCCTAAAGTTGCTTTTATAACAGAAGTCCCACTACCAATAACAGAGACAACTCCAAGTTCATTAACTGTAGCCACACTACTATTTGAAGAAGTAAAAGTAAAATACCCTGGAGCGATAGAAATAGTTTGATTAAGTCCAGAAGCCATATTAAATGTTTCTGTTAGACCTGACAAAGTAATATTTGATCCAATAAATGTTTGTTCAACTGTATCTACACCACTAAGAATTGATGGATTTTCATGAGCAATTGTACCTAGTTTTTCATATTTAACATTATCAATCCAAAATGTATACCCTAAATTATTTTCAGGACCTTCTGAATACCAAAACAATCCTTTTTCTTGAACTAACTTTGAAGCATCAGGAATTGGAATTATAACTTTTTGCCAATTAGTACCAATACTAACATTGCTCATTTCAACTTTATATTTATTTAAGCCAAAATCTACACCAAAACCAACACTATTTAAAGATGCTGCTTGTGAACCTTTAACCCAAAATGTGATAGCATCATAATCTGTTAAATTTCTACCTGAACCGTCAATATAAACACCTCCAGCATAAGCGCCATTAAGATCTCCAGCACTTGGAACATCAAATCGCATTGAAGCTGTACCTTCATATTTTACTTCTTTATCTACAGTAAAAGCGGTATACTTTGAACCTCCAAATGCACCGTACCCTAGACCAGCGCTAAATCCGTCTATAAAAACATCTCCGTTTTTAGAGTAAGTAGATACTGTTGCATCTTCTGACATATCTCTTTGACAATTAACACTAAAAAAACAAATTAGAGCTAATAGAAATATATTTTTTAAATAATTAATTTTTAAATTTTTCATATTATTTTTTTTTGAATTATTTTCCAATGTTAATGTGTATATAAGTTCTAATTTCCCATTCAGAACCATTACCAAATCCTACAGGACTTATAATTGGTTGAGTTGCGTATTGAGATGCTGTTTGGTTAGGTGAGAATCTCGGAGAATATTGATTTAATGAACGCCAAGTTCCCATTATACCAATTTTAGTATCCGGAAGAATAAACCAATTTGGTTTTCCAACAGATGTTGATAAATCTAATGAGTATTGCAATGGGTATGTCAAATTATAATCACGGTGATAATCATAAGGTCCCCAATCGTTAAATTTTATTGCTCCAACTAATTTCACTTTATTTCGGATCAATCTTAAATCACCACCTACTCTTTCTACAAGTCTTGTGTCGCTTCCATTTGCTTGAGCATTCCCAAAATAAAAATTAGCAATAAATCCTAAATCTGGAGTTAATTTTGAAACAATTCGTGTATTAGATTCCCATAAATCGTGAGCTGGTGCAGATTTGCTAAAAGCAAAGGCGGTACGGTCACTAAAGAAACCTATTGCAGCATCTTGAGTTGTTGGTAAATGACGAAATACAAAATCAGTACTTATTGCAAATTTAGCATCTTCCGCTCTATCATTATCCCATTCATACATCCAAGTAGCAGGAGTTGGGTCATAAGTAAGTAATAACTCACCAGCTACCGTTTCTCTATTAACTCGTACAACAAATGGATCTGTTTGAATATTTCTTAATCTTCCGGGTGCATTAACATCATTTGGCATGGCAGCTACCAATGGCTTTTGCCATAAAAAGTTTGGTGCTATTTGAAAATTACCAATGTTATAAGCAATACCCGCTAAAAAATTAGTTTGATTTCCGCTTCCGCTGTCTTTCAATTTCCAACCTGTAAATGTTTTGGTATTATCGGCACCACCATTTGCAACTAATCCCATAATTGCTCCTTGGGTATACATATTAAAAGCTCCTTTAGTAAACGTAATTTTTGCCTTACCTCCCCAATTATCTTTTGTAGATATTTTATCGTCATAAACAGTGTAAACACCATTAGATTCTTGAGCATATTGAAACACTCTACCATTTAATGGTTGACCTCCCCAAATCCCACCTAATTCAAGTCCAACTGAACCTATTTTTGTTTTAAGAGAAATAGTAGCTCTTCGAGTTTTTGGAAGTGGAATAGCTATAGATGTAGTAGCTGCACCAGCATCAGCAATATCTTCATGATAAACCGCTGTAGCATCAATCCCTCCTATTTTTCTGTTATATTTCATCAAAGCAGCAGGATTAGCACCCCACCATAATTGCGGACCGAAAGCAGCTTTTAAACCATTAATAGCTTTTTTACCGTCCATTTCAAAACCAGAAATTTCTCCGTTATAAAGATCTAAATTTGGACCATAATTTGATTCTGGATATAACCCAAAGAAATCGCCTTCATATCCCCAATGATAATGTCCAGTTCTATAGAATCCTCTCAAATCAAAATACTTTTCATTCCAAGAATAAGAAGCTTTATAAATCTGAACTCTATTAACATCACTGAATTCTAAATTTCCAGTATTGGTATTTATTTTTTGAACCCTACCTCTATTCTCATAAAATATTTCATTTATTGGATTTTCTGCAATGTGACCAAGTATGTTAACATCTACATTTGCTTTCATATTTGGTGCAGGATTTCCTTCAATACCAATGTAATAAGACTCCATGTGATCAAAACCTAATTTATTTGGATATGTAGATGTTGATGTACTAGCTGTAGTTGGAGTTGTTATTAAACTTCCACCAGTATTAAAAGTAGTATATTCTGCTCTTAGTTTACTAATTTTTAAAATATCGCTATCATTTGAACCTAAAGCCGCTTTATCGCCACGAGCTTTTAAGACCGCATCCATTAGTTGGATATTTTTGAAATAGTTATTTATACTTTCAGAAGTAGTTCCCTTTTCATAAGGGTTTATTTTGTGTGCTTCTTTTAAAGCATAGTAAGCTGCACGTGGATATAAATCATACAAACCTCTTGCATTAACTGGTCCTTTAGCACAAACTCCAAACCATTCTTCGTTCATATTATTTTCACCTAATCTATAATCAGATTGATAACCACCATTTGACCATGAGGCGTTATTATCGTGAATATCTAAATTTTTGGTTTGACCAAATTTCCACCAACCATCACTAAATTGGAAAGTAAATCCACCTAAAGAGTTTCCTACTTTTCCTAATCCTGCTGCGTTGTCATAAATTTCTTTCCAGTTATTAACCATATAATAAGCTTGTGATTTTTGATCTTCGGTGTTATCAATTGCATTGAAAGCATCAGCACCAAATTCAGAAAACAACATAGGTTTGTTAAGTTTTTCTTTAACCTTTTGAAAAGCATCACCAAAAGAAACTCCACGATACATATTAGTTCCTAAAATATCAATATCCTTACATTGCTCAGCAATAATATCTAAAAACAATAAATCACCGTTACAAATTGCAACTGGATGCGAATTATCAATTTTTTTTATTTCTAAAACAGCATCATTAAATAACTTGTACATTGCCTTTGCTCTAATAGTAGATTTTCTATCTTGCATAGGAATGTTCTCTGTTTCTGCTCCATCCCAAAACAAACCATAGTTATTTTCATTACCTAATAAAAATAACAAAACTCCTGGCGTATTTTTATACTCTTCTGCTATTGCTTTTGTTTCATTAATAAGTATTTTTTTTGTTTCTTCATTAGAGTAATCAGTTATTGGAACCCAAGTTCCGTTAATAGTTAACCCATAACGACCAAAAGCATAATTCAGCATTGTATAAATACCATATTTTTCATAAATATATTTAACCCATTTTGCAGGAACACCAGTATATTGTCTAATGGTGTTTACACCCATATTCTTTAACAAACTCATTTCAGAATCAAGCGCTGCTTTTATCACATCATCCGATTGCTTCCAAAGACTATAGGTATAATTAGTCCCAATTGGATCGTATGCCCAATTCATACCATTTATCATAAAATCAGTATCATTAACTTTAAGCTTAAAGCCCGAATCCGATTTTTCAATAATTACTTTACTTTGTTGAGCATGGATTGTTGAAGTGCAAAACCAAAAGGTTAGTAAAAAAATAATTTTTCTCATTTTTGTCTGCTTGTTTTTAAGTTTTAATAAAATTGGTTTGAGTTAATTTTGTCAATTATAAAAGTATTAGTAAATGTTGTTTATTATATTAAACAAACCACAACAAAAAACATACACTTAACTATTTTAACATTATTTTCGTTAATAAACTATAATTAACAGTTAATTAAGAATATAAAATTAGATAATAAAAAGATTTTGAATACTATTTATAACGTTTTTGTTGTGGTAATGTATAGTAAAATTGTGTAAATGTTGTACTGACTAAATAGAAAGTATGTACTCAACAAGTCCTTGCTCATGAGTTAGCTCCATTTTTTTACGCAAACGATATCGTTTTATTTCTATACTGCGAACAGAAATATTTAATAATGGTGCAATTTCTTTAGATGATAGATTTAATCGTAAGTATGCGCAAAGACGCAAATCATTTGGAGTTAGTGATTGATGTGCTTGTTTTACTTTCTTTAAAAAGTCTTTATCAGCTGTATCAAAGGCTTCTTTGAATACATTCCAAGTTTTATCGTCTGAAATATTTTTATTTATTGTAGTAATTACAGATTTTATACTTCTTGAACTTGCTTCATCAGAAGTTTTCTTTAAATCTTCCTTAATTAATGATAACAATTCATCTTTCTTAATTAAACTCATTGTAGAAACTGCTAGTTCTCTATTTTTAGTATCAACATCTTGTGAAAGTTGCTCGTTTCTAATTCTCATTAACTGTTGGTCGTTTTCAAGTTCTTTTATTTCAAGTAATAAATTATTTTCTTCAATTAATTTTTCTCTCTGTGTTTGATAATAATTTTTATATGATTTGTTGACATAATAAGCTAAATAACAAGCTGATAAAAAATAAATTATCAATGCGAAATTTGTAAAATACCAAGGCTTTGAAATTTTAAATGGATAAACAGCAATGTTCTCCGGTTGAGAATTGGCAACTTTTGCTCTTACTTTAAAAACATATTTACCAGAAGATAAATTTTTAAAATTGATTGTTGATTTTGAGCTCCATTCGCTCCATTCATCTTGAAAACCTTCTAATAAATATTGATATTCTGCATTAATATATTTGTTGTATTCTGGAATTGTATAGTCTAAAGTAATATTATTTTCATCATAATTAAAGTTTCCAGCCTCGTTAATTGAATAATTATTGATTTTTTGATTTAAAACATTATTACTAACTTTGGTTATAGAAACTTTATAATTCTTAAAACTCAAATCATTGATATTGATTGTATAATATCCATTTGAAGTTCCGACAAGATAAATCGATTTTGAAATTTGTGATATATTTTCAAATCCTAGTAAAGAATTTGTTAATGACGCAGGAATCGGAATTGTATTTTGTTTGAGTTGAGAACTTAATTTACTCAATGAAAAATAGTGAATGTAATTTTTAGAAAACAACCAAAATTTATTTGACTCATCAACAATTATTTTTCCTGAAGTATATTCGTCTTTTTCAAACATAGAACTCAACGAAACATCTTTATCAAACTTGAGAGTTTTAGAATTTAATTTAAAAATACCGCCTTTAAATGCATAATAAATTTCATCATTAAACTTTACTAAACTTGCATTTCTACCTTTTAAAGGTTTTTTGTATGCTATAGTATTACTAATATTTTCTAGTGTAGTATTTATTTTTAATCTAAAAACACCTTTATATTCGTGGCTTACAAAAATATTATTGTTTTTGTCTATCTCAAAATAACGAGACGAATAGCTAAATCCTTTAATGCTGTTTTTAAAAACCCATTGATTATTAATTTTTTGCAATACCGAAATTCCATTATAATTTCCTTGAAGCAATAAGTCTTTTCTATTGGGGACTTTGGTAAACTTCCAGGTACCCGACTGTAAATAAATATTTTTTGCACCTTCATTATCAATAATAAAAGTTCCTGAGTCGTGTCCACAAAAAAGCATTCCATCATATTTAAATAATGACCATACTTGGCCTTTTGTTCCACTTACAAGATGAAAATCATTATCACTATCAATGTTTTTACAAAATAACCCTTGATTAGTTCCAAAATACAACTTGTTATTATAAAATATCGAACTGTATATAGTTCCCAAAATACCTGCATTATCAGTATAACTTTTTACTGGTGATTGCAGATTGATGCAATTAATACCGTTGTCCAATCCTATCCAAAGATTTTTATCTAAGTCCTCAAATAATGATAAAGCAGTATTATTGCTTAGTCCTTTAGTTTGGTTAATATGATATTTTATTTCTCCTGAATTATCTAAAATAAAAATTCCATTAGAAACAGAACCAATTGCAAAACTTCCGTCAGAAAGTATTTGACTGCTGTAAATACTACTTGATTCTAACTGAGCATCCGATTTTGTTACAAATTTTGAAAACCCAGAAACACTTAGCTTATAAAAACCAATCAATTGAGTTTGAATAAGTAATCCGTCATCTTTAGTATAAATAGCAACAATTTTATTTTTTTGAAGAATAGGATTATTAGAAATAATTTTACTTTTACCATTCTCTATTTCATACAAACCTTCATCTAAAACTTGATAATAAATTGAGTTATTGGTTTTAAAAATCTTTGTTATACTATGATTTGGAGTGATGATTTTTATTGATGTAGATTTAGTATCATAAATATAAATTCTACTTAAAGATTGAAAAATAATCCATTGATCATAATTTATTATATTCCAAAATTGTTCGTCATCTAATAGCTTACTTTTAATAGAATTTGATAATGAATAATATTCTAGTTGACCCGTAGATTTTCTTTTCCAAAAGCCAAAATTCATATAACATCCAGTATATATTTTATCGCCTACAACTTTAACTGAACGAATAATACTTTCGTTAGGTGAAGGATTCAATGTCCAATTAGACCCATTAAATTCTAGTAATCCATCATTGTTTGCAAAATAAACAAACCTATTTTTATCTTGAGAAATCATCCAATTTTGATTACCTGCATTATATAGAGTAGGTGAATATTTTTCAATAGGAGGTAAATCTTGAGCTTGACTCAAAACTCCAATTAACAAAAAAAACATTAGAACTATTTTGGTAGGTTTTATTTTGAACATGTATTATTTTTAAACTTAAAATATCTTTATAAAGATATAAATAAACGAGTTAAATATCTAAACTATAAAAAATAAAAATCAAAAAAGCACGTTATTAAAACGTGCTTTTGATTTAGTAGTAAAAAAATTATTCTTTGATAATTCTTGATGTAGAAATAGCACCATTAATAGTAGCTTTTACAACATAAACTCCAACTTGAAGATTAGCAACATCTAAGGTTATAGTTTGATTGTTAGGAGTTGTAGTAATTACTTCTTGCCCTAATAAATTATAAACTGAAACTTTCTCAATGTTCTCTTGAGCATCAATAGTAAAGTTTGTTGTAGTAGGGTTTGGATACATTTTTATTTTTGAAGTTTCAAAAGTAGTATTTGTCAAAACGGTTCCAGGATTAACTGAAAAATAAATGTTATCAAAATAAACAATTTTAGAAACTAAATCCGAAGTAGTACCTAATTTATATTGGAAAAAAGTAGTTTTATTAAATCCAGATCCTTGGAAGAAAGTTAATGGTACATTAACACTTTGCCAAGAACCTTGAACAAGTGTACCATTACTTCCAGTGGTTGTTAATTCATAAGGATATTCGACTACTCCTCCATTGTTTCCAATAACAATAAATCTAATTTGTGTAGTTGCTGCATCAGCAAAATAATCAAAATGTAACCAGTTGTATGCGCTTATATTCGTAACACCAACAGTACCTTGTCCATATCCTTGTACAGAAAAATCCATTTTTATTGCTTCGTTAACTCCTGTTCCTAAATCTAAATCTTGAATAGCGGCAAAACCACCAAAAGAATAATCAGGAATCCAAGTATTTGTATACGAAGGAGTATCACTATAAATGTTTAAAACTTGAGCATTTGGAGTAGATGGTGTAGGTGATTGATTTGGTAAAGTTGCAGTAAAATTAACAGTATAGGTTTTAATAACAGTACCATTATGGGATGTAACTTTTACAGAAGCTGTCCCAGGTATAGAAGTAGCTTGAATAATGCTTGTTATTGTTGCTGTTGGATCGTTTGCTGTAGCTAAAGTAACTTGAGGAATTGTGGTTGTACCAACAACAAGATTGTAATTGTAATCTAAGGCAGCTCCAGAAAATCCCGGAACTGTTGCTCCATCAACTTGCAAATTACTTAATGTTGCGTCTGAACCTGTTGCGACTGGTGTTTTCCAAAAGTAAATATTATCTAAATAAATATCTACTGGAACCGAACTACCTGGACCATTTGCAGCAAATTTCATTTGAAATATATTATTCCATGTCATACCAGTAAAAGCACTTTTTGGAATATCAACACTGTACCATGAACCTTGAGTATAATTTATAGTAACGAGAGTTTCTGATACACCAGTTCCATTGTTAATCGGACTAACTTGTAAAGTAGTATTAGCAGGATTTGCAGAAGTCCAAACATCTATATGCAAATACTCCATTCCTGCAGCATTTTGTGATGTTAAATTTGTACCTTGATAATTGAAATTAGTGTAAGCCATAACAAAATTTCCAGAACCTCCTGGATTGAATGCAGTATTTACTGTTCCAGACTGACCCCAACCTGGATTGTAATTTGTTGCTATGTTAGTATATGTATCACTATATACAGAAATAACATCAGCAGCAGCTCTTGTTGGAACTGGAGCATTATTTGATGGTTGTGCAAAACCAAAAAAAGTTGACAGCAATAAAAATAAAAGAGTAATTTTTTTCATGATAATTTTGTTAATTAATTTGATATAATTTTATTTTATAAAGTTACTACTATTTGTTTACAATAAAATAATACATGCTATACAGAAACTATACACAACAAGAATACTATAATGTAAACAAGTGGTAATTATCAACTATATAAATAAAACAAGGCTTTACAAAACTTTTATCAATAAAAGCAAAAATTAAAATAACATCTTTTTACACAATTACATCGGAATAGTTGAGTTAATGTTGTGGTGTTTTTAGATTAAATCAATTTTGTAAGTCATTTAAAATAACTAAAATTAAATCAATAAATAACTAAATATCAATTTAATAAATTAATAATCACTTAAAAAAAATAATTTAATTATTTTTTAACTGATTTTATTGTATAGTTTTCAATAAAGGCTGAGATTTTAGTGATTATAATTTATTTTATAAAAAATAGTTTTATGAAATAAATTATTAAAATATTCAAAGAATAGTGCATTATTACTTTATAACAACTTTATAACTTTTTGAGGAATTTCCTTCAGATATTTTTACAAAATATACACCTGTATAAAGTGTATCTGTCTCAATAATTAAAAGAGTACTTCCTTGAACAATTTTTGATGTATTAACTACCTTCCCTAAAGCATCTATAAGTTCTACATAATAATCATTTTCTGCCATTTGAGTTTGAATAGCTATAAAATCTTGCGCAGGATTTGGAGCGATTACAACTTTAAAATCTTGGTTTTGAAATGTATTATTAGAAAGTTGTGTATAAGTTGTTGTTCCTGCAGGAACAGCAGTCACAGTGATTGCAGTCTTATTTCCATAAAAAGTAGGTCCAACAACATATGGGTACGCAGAATTATAATTAGCATCAATTGTAGTAAAATAGCAATAAATACCATTTGGATATTCTGGAGTTACACAAAAACGACCATTATGTTCATCTAAATAACTTGCATCAGTCGGGTGGGAAACAAACTCATAGTCTTCTCTAAAATAACCTAAAGGATAAGTTGTACTGACTGCTGGACCATCAAGAACATCTGTCCCGTCAGCCCAAACAGTTCGAGTAGTAATATTGCGATATTGGTATCCTGATTTCATTCTAACAATTCCGCCAGTACCATTTGTATTTGCATAAGCATAAGCCCCATAAATAGGAAATCCATCATAGGCAAAACCTAATAGTGGAGAATGCTGATTTGTATTAATAGTGTACAAACCATCTGACGGATAAGTATTACAAACAGTTGATATAACATTCAAATCCAAATTAAAAGCACTAGGGTTTTGGTGGTGATGGTAATTTCCCATAGCTGGATGTGCTTTTGAGCAATCAAAACCCAATCGTTCTCCAATCACAGCATCTCGGTTCCACTTTCCGTCTCCTGTACAACTCGTGATAGGTCCTCCACATATTGAATTTGTCGAATTCTTCCAAGAAACACCATCTCTGTAATCAAATAAAGCAACTCCATTTTTAAAAATACCTATATTACCTCCAGTAGTAGCAGTTAATGTTCCTGTATTTTGAGTTGGATTCAATGAAATCTTAAATATCTTATTCTGAGCTGTAGCTAATGAAGGATTTCCATCTAAAAAAGGTCCGGTAATATACGCAGGAATTCCTGTAGCTGATATATAAGACCAATTAGTATCATATTTCACTGATTGAACATTGGCTAAAACAGCATCAACTATTGGTGTTGAGTTTCCTGTAACATAATGTCTTCCCGTTATTCCAGTTGTATTTTGCAACCAACTAGTAATGGCTGGATTGGTTTGTGCACTCGAAACAAATGCCACAAAAAGCAATAGTAATGATACTGTTTTTTTCATAATATATTATTAGTTATTTTTTAGATGATACTATTTTATTTTTCTTGCTGTTCAAAATGAATTTATTATTTTGAATAACTATATTTTGGGTTAAATAAAAACTCTTTGTCTGTTAATGTCTTTAGAAAAGCAATTAAATCTTTTTTGTCATTATCCGATAAGACAATTGGCTTTTGTAATTCTT
>CANCFZ010000040.1 GCA_947377425.1 Flavobacteriaceae bacterium | reverse complement strand
AAAAGGATAAAAAAACTCATTAAGTTAGGAATGCGAATTAAAAGGGATAAAAAAAAATTTAGTAACCCAACTAATAATGTTAATTTCTCTATTTGTAAATTGAATTTGAAACAATTCGGAGCTTATAATTTTATCATATAAAAAAAAACGTCTTGTAATTTTATACAAGACGTTTTTTTTTATAATAATTAATTTACTTATCAATCGAACCTAGCACCCGTTTCATAAAATCATTCAAAGCTGTTTTCTTGTCTTTGCCTTCTTTTATCATTTTGTTTACTTCTAATGCACCATACATATTAGAAATTAATTCTCCAATAACTTCCAATTCTTCCTCTTTTAGTGACGGAATTTCGGTTAGGTTTTCAAGAACTTCAATAGTTTCTATTAGATAATCTTGATCATTATTTTCAATAAATTGAGTCAGGTGTTTTATTACTGGTAATTTCATAGTTTTTGTGAGGCACTAAGCATTCTCTTTAATAATTTATACTACTTCTGCAACCAACTCTGCTAATACTTCGGCTTTGTTAGTTTGAGTTTGATTTACTAATACTCCGTCTTTAAAAGTTGCAAAAGTTGGTAAATTATCCACTTTTGCTAATTTTCTTGATTCTGAAAATAATTCTGCATCTACAATAACAAAAGGAATACTTTCGTTTTGAGAAGCTAACATTTTGAATTTTGGTTTCATTATTTTACAGTTTCCACACCATGATGCAGCAAACTGAACTATTACTACTTTATTGGCAGCTACTATTTCGGCTAAATTATCTTTTTCTATTTCTTGATACATAACTTTTTTTTTAAATGTCACTTCAAGCACAATCGCAAACTTGGGAGAATTTCGACTGTGCTCAGTGTGACAAATTATTTATTAGTGCGATGACAAATAAGAAGCCGTACTATTTCTATCAGCACTCATAGCGTCTTTTCCTTCTTCCCAGTTTGCAGGACAAACTTCACCTTTAGTTTGAACGTGAGTATAAGCATCTACTAAACGTAAGTACTCAGCAACGTTTCTGCCTAATGGCATATCGTTTACACTTTCGTGGAAAATTTTTCCTTCTTCATCAATTAAATAAGTAGCTCTAAAAGTTACATTAGAACCTTCTAATATGTCGTCATTTAATTCTTCATCATAAACCCATTCTGCATCAAGAATTTCTAACGCAGCAGCTAAGTTTCGAGTAGTATCAGCTAAAATTGGATAGGTAACACCTTCAATTCCACCATTGTTTTTTGGAGTATTTAACCACGCAAAGTGCACTTCGTTAGTATCACAAGAAGCACCAATTACCATAGTATTTCTTTTTTCAAAATCTTGTAATGCTGCTTGAAAAGCGTGTAATTCTGTTGGACAAACAAAAGTAAAATCTTTTGGATACCAGAACAATACTACTTTTTTCTTGTTTTTAATTGCTTCATCAAGAACGTTAATTCTTAAGTTATCTCCCATGAATGAGATAGCATCGACTGTGATGTTTGGGAATTTTTTTCCTACTAATGACATTGTATATAATTTTAAGTTAATAATTATTTTCTTTTGCAAATTTACCTACTTAAATCATTTTATATATTATTTTTAATTATATATTTTTATTAAATGATAGTTTTTGGTTATTGTTTGAGTTTTATATTTTTTTAAAAGCAAGCAATATTATGCTATATTTGTTTTTACAAAACAAACAAGATTAAATATAAGCAAAATATATGAATTTTTCAAATTTATTCAGAAAAAAATCAACAAAAGCAATTGTTCAAGAAGGCGGTGATGGTGAACATGCAGGATTAAATAAAGTATTAACAGTTAAAGATTTAACTTTTTTTGGAATTGCAGCCATTATAGGCGGAGGAACTTTTAGTGCAATAGGAAATGCTTGTTTTTCAGGTGGTCCAGCTGTAGTTTTATTGTATATTATGTGTGCTATTGCTTGCGGATTTACAGCTATGTGTTATGCAGAATTTGCTTCCCGAGTTCCTGTTTCAGGTAGTGCATACACTTATGCTTATGTTTCTTTTGGAGAAATTTTTGCCTGGATTATTGGTTGGGCATTAATTATGGAATATTCTATAGGAAATATTTATATTGCTTTTTCATGGAGTGGGTATTTCACCAATTTACTAGAAACTTTTGGACTTCATTTACCAGAATGGCTAACAATAAATTACAAATCGGCACAAGATGCGTTTATTGCTAATAAAGGCACAGAAGGTTTGATGGCTTGGAATAATGCACCTGTTTTTGGTGGATTAAAAATAATTTTCGATTTGCCTGCAGTTGTAATCAATTTGCTAATAACTTATTTGGTTTATCGTGGTACAAAAGAATCTAAAAACTTTAGTAATGTAATGGTCTATATTAAGTTAGTGATTATTGCATTGGTTATTGTTGTAGGAGCTTTTTATATTGATATTGATAACTGGACGCCATTTATGCCTAATGGTTTTAGTGGTGTAATGGGAGGTGTTTCGGCAGTTTTCTTTGCTTATATTGGTTTTGATGCAGTTTCAACTTTAGCAGAAGAAAGTAAAAACCCGCAACGTGATTTACCCAAAGGAATGATTTATTCATTGGTAATTTGTACGATTGTTTTCATTGTTTTAGCATTGGTAATTACTGGAATGGTTTCTTATCAGTTGCTTGGAGTTAGTGATCCATTGGCCGAAATTTTTGCATTAAAAGGTGTAAAATGGATGTTATTTATTGTTTCAATAGCAGCGGTTGTTGCAATGACTAGTGTTTTGTTGGTTTTCCAAATGGGTCAGCCTAGAATTTGGATGACCATGAGCCGAGATGGATTAATGCCAAAGAAATTTTCTGAAATTCATCCAAAATATAAAACACCAGGATTTGCAACTATTGTAACAGGTTTGGTTGTTGGAATTCCTATATTTTTTACTGATGAAAACTTTGTTTTGGATTTTACTTCAATCGGAACTTTGTTTGCTTTTGTATTGGTTTGTGGTGGTGTTTTGATGCTTTCTCCACAAAGTGAATCTGAACTTGAAGAAAGAGCGACTAAAGGAAAATTTAGAATTCCGTATGTGAATTCTAAGTATATTTTTCCTTTGTTGGTGATTATAGGTTCAGCATTAACACTAAAATATGTACCTGCTTTTTTTATTGATATTTTTGATTTTTCTGAAGGAAAAATGGCGACAAATCTTCCAATGTTAGTTTTCTTATTAGTTTGTGTAGCCATGATGATTTTATCTTTCATAAAAAACTTATCACTTATTCCACTTTTAGGTTTGGTTTCTTGTTGTTATTTATTAACAGGAATGGCTGTTTCAAACTGGATGTGGTTCGGCTGTTGGTTAATTATTGGGTTAATTTTTTATTTTTTTTATGGATATAAAAACAGCAAATTAAATAGAAACAAGGCATAAAATAATGATATAACATCTTTTATATATCATTATTTTCGCAGCTCAAAACACTTTCGCGTACTAATTTAGTTTGATTTTATTTCAAATAAACCTTCCGAATTCCTATTAAAACATAAACCAACAACGTGTAAGCTATAAAAAACGGTACGATATATTCAATCCAACCTAAAGGTAACATTATCGCAATAATTAGCAATTGAAATCCCAATCCATAAAGTGAAAGTAGCGTCATAAACCAATTCGGAAAGTTTTTTACTTTGTAAGCATTTGGGTCTAAGGCATGAATTATTTTATCAAAACCTCCATAAACAACGGAGTAAATTCCGAATAAAATATTAACCGATTTTTGAGCTTCACCAGGTAAAGCTTTGGGAGCTTTATATTCAAATATTTTGCTTGTTGAGTCGCCACCAACCGATTTATTTCTTAAAATCACATAGTAATAATTGTATAAAGTTCCTTGCAATTGGATTCCGATAAAAGCTAAAATAGTTAACCAAAGTGTAGTTTTGGAAACATAACAAATCATCATCAGAAATAAGAAATTTAAAATAATGTCAAAAATACTATCCAAATAGCGCCCAACATAGGATGGTTTGTTCTTTAACCGTGCCAATTCGCCATCGGCAGCATCAATTCCGGATTTCAAAATTATAAAAAAACCAGCTAATAAATAATGATTATTTAAAATGCAATAAAGTGCAATTAAACCTGAAATTCCAAACAAAATTGTAACATGAATAGGAGTGAACCTAGTATTTTTGAGTTGATTTGCAAGGAATTTTCCAAAAGGTCTTCCGTAATCGGATAAGTCAAGAAATTTATCTTGAGCAGTAAGTTTTGACATTAAACATTAGTAAATAGAACTGCGACAATATAGTCTGAAATTTATTTTGATAAACGATGTAAAGTATAAGTTATTGATGCTAAAAGGAAGAATGCCATAGCTTGATGTGTAACTCCCAACCAAAGAGGAACACTGTAAAGTAAGGTCAAAACTCCTAAAGTAAATTGCAAAAATACGACAATCAGCAATGCATTAATACCGCTTTTTTGTTCTTTTGAAAGCAGGTGCTTTTTACTTTTAAAGAACAATAATACTATTAATGTTACTACAAAATATGCCATAGTTCGGTGTACAAATTGAACGCCACTTTTTCCTTCTGTAAATCGCAACAACCAAGTATCTTTTTCTAAAGTTATGCTATAATGAAAAAATTGTCCGTCACTCATTAATGGCCAATGGTTGTGAATAAATCCAGCATCCAAGCCAGCAACAAATCCTCCGTAAATAATTTGTAATAAAATAAAAAACAATGTAATACGTGCCAAATTCCTCAAAGGTAAAATGACTTCCGTTTTGTTTGGATAAATTAAATCTAACGCTACCCAAAGTGTATAAGCAAATGTTATGAAAGCAAAAGTTAAGTGCAATGCAAGTCTAAAATGACTCACATCGGGCATGTCTTTCAATCCGCTTGCAACCATAAACCATCCTAAAAATCCTTGAAAAGCTCCCATTCCTAAAAGGATTCCACATTTTTTTAGTGTTTCATTATCTAGTTTTTTCTTAATCAAAAAATACACAAACGGAATTATGAATACAAAGCCTAGAATTCGTCCAATAAATCGGTGAAACCATTCCCAAAAATAAATGAATTTATAATCGGCAAGTTGAAAGTTATTGTGAATATTAACTAATTTGTATTCTGGAAATTGTTTATACGCATCAAAAGCTTGTTGCCAAGCCGCTTCGGTTAGTGGTGGAAAAGTATCAGTTACCAAATGCCAATCGGTCATTGACAATCCTGAACCAGTAAGTCGCGTAATTCCACCTACAACAACCATTACAAACACTAAAAAACAACCTGAAAGTAGCCAGTAAATTACTGATTTATTGTTATTCATTTTTTTATATATTTTGCAAAATTAAGAATCAAAAAGTCAACTTTCACTTCAACAAAAGTTAATCTGTTTGTTAATTTTTTACTTTTTCTAATCCTATTTTTTTTGCTTTTTCCAAAACAAAATCATAAGCTGCTTGGTATTCATTTGGGATTTTTCCGTCCAAAATAGCTTCTTTAACCGCTTCTTTTAACATTCCTATTTCTCTTGAAGGCTTTAAATTAAATAATTCCATAATTTGTTCACCAGAAATTGGTGGTTGAAATTGTCTCACATGATCTCGTTCTTCAACTTCAATTATTTTTTTGCGAACAATATCAAAATTATTATGATATTTCTTAAATTTTGCTGGGTTTTTGGTGGTTATATCTGCTTCACAAAGTGTCATTAAATTATCAACATCTTCTCCTGCGTCAAAAACTAAGCGACGAACTGCCGAATCGGTTACAATATCTTCAGCCAAAACAATTGGTCGTGAACTCATCATCACCATTTTTTGAACAAATTTCATTTTTTGATTCAAAGGCATGTGTAATCTTTCAAAGATTTTCTTCGCCATTTTACCACCTAAAAACTCATGACCGTGGAATGTCCAACCTTGTTTTTTACTAAATTTTTTGGTTGGAGCTTTTCCAATATCGTGAAGTAATGCTGACCAACGTAACCAAACATCATCGGTATTCGGACAAATATTATCGACTACTTCTAATGTGTGATAAAAGTTGTTTTTGTGTGTATGCCCTTCAATTTCTTCAACGTTATTCAATGCCGTTAATTCGGGTAAAATAATATCTAAAAGTCCAGTTTTGTATAAATGTAAAAAGCCAATCGATGGTTTATCTGTCAATAGAATTTTATTCAATTCATCCA
Source organism: Flavobacteriaceae bacterium (assembly GCA_947377425.1). Lineage (GTDB taxonomy): Bacteria > Bacteroidota > Bacteroidia > Flavobacteriales > Flavobacteriaceae > Flavobacterium. Next base: position 7,596 of record CANCFZ010000040.1, on the reverse strand, counting down.
CAATTCGTTCACCTGAAATGATTTTGATTCGTTCATTATTTCTTGAAATTGCTTCCAATGATTGTGCTTCAATTTCAAATTTCAATTGGGTTGCAAAACGAATTCCGCGTAGCATTCGTAAAGGATCATCAGAATAAGTGATATCTGGATTTAAAGGTGTTTTGATGATTTTATTTTGCAAATCTTCTAAACCACTAAATGGATCAACTAATTCGCCATAATTGTTTTCATTTAAAGAAAAAGCCAACGCATTTATAGTGAAATCACGTCGATTTTGGTCGTCTTCTAGTGTGCCATTTTCAACAATCGGATTTCTGCTATCTTGGTTATAGGATTCTTTTCGTGCACCTACAAATTCGATATCAATTTCTCTATATCTTAACATTGCAGTTCCGTAGTTTTTAAAAACTTGAACTTTGGGTTTGTTTGGAATAAGTTCAGAAACTTTCAATGCCAATTCAATTCCTGAACCAATAGCAACAATGTCAATATCTTTTTTAAAATCTCTTTCTAATAAAAAATCACGAACAAATCCACCAATTACATAACTTTCAACGTTAAGTTCTTGACTCGCTTGCGCAATTATTTTAAATATTGGATTATTTAGTGCTTTAGTATAGTTTTCTTTTTTAGCCACTGATTCACAGATTATTTGATGATTCTTTTATATTCAAGTGATGTTTTATTGAAATTGACTAAAATAGCAAGTCTATGTCCAGAAACGTGTAAATAGTTTAAACATTGTGAAATATGTTTATCATGTAATGATTCTGTAGATTTTATTTCAATTATAATTTTGTTTAATACTACAAAATCTGCATAAAATTTATGATTTAAAATTACATCTTTATAATGAACTAAATATTCTTTTTCTCTTTCAAAATTAAAATTAATTTTATTTAATTCATATTCAAAAGCATCTTTGTATACTATTTCAGAGAAACCTTTTCCAAGATTTTTGTGAACTTCAATTAAAGCTCCAATAATTTTATATGTATCTTCTTCGTATAAATACTCGGACATTTTTTTATTTTTTAAATCTGTGAAACAGTGGCTATAAAATTTTTACTTTCTAATAATCTTAACTTGATTATCTAACGAAAGTTTAATAATTGTAGATGGATTTTTACAAACTTTATCGTGCTGCAAATTTACCACATAGTCAACACCTTTTATAATTTCGGGACTAATTTCTTTGAAAGTTTTTGGAGCAAACATTCCGGAAATATTAGCTGATGTTGAAACTAAAGGTCGTTTCATACGTTCTAAAAGTTTAAAACAAAAGGGTTCTTTTATAATTCTAACTCCAAGAGTTTTGTCATCAGCAATAATATTTGCAGCGACATTTCTGGGATTATCTAATATTAATGTGGTTGCTTTTTCGGATAACTCCCAAATTTCCCAAGCTACATCTGGAATTTCCTTAAACACATTATACATCATTTTTTCTCCATTCATTAACACAATCATGCTTTTAGAATCATCACGCTGTTTTAAGTCATAAATTTTAGCTACAGCTTCTGCATTAGTGGCATCGCAACCTATTCCCCAAACAGTATCTGTTGGATAAAGAATGATTCCTCCATTTTTTATGACTTCGTAGGCGTTGTGAATTTCGGTATTCATTTTTTAGGTTTGAATAGATTTATAAAAGGTAATTCAATATAATTATAACTTATCTGACTGATAAGTACTATTGGAAAAATGCAAGAGGCAATTATTAACCAATATTTATTGTTAGAAAATTTTGCAACTTGATCATATCCAATTACAAATTTAAATACAATAAATAAGACAATTCCATGGAACAAATATAAGCTATAAGTTACTTGTCCAAATAATCTTGAAAATGAATTTAAAAGAATTCCAAATATTGAATTTCCAGATGCAATTATTAAAAATAGAAGTGTTGAAATTAGTAATGGAATAATATCTTTTCCACTATTGAAAAAGTAAATTAAGATAAAAACCAAAATGACTAGTAAAATACTATATTTTAAACCTTTAAGATTAATTGATTTTTTAGCTATTAAAAGTGCTACAATAATTCCTCCAAGAAATGGCAGAAACTGTTTTAAAGTAACATGGTTTAATACTGCAATAACAATAAACGCGATTGTATAAATCACCAAATTTTTTGGACTTACTTTAATTTTAAAAAATAATGCAATTAAAGGTAAAATTAAATAAAATAACCATTCATAAGGTAAAGACCAAGTCACTCCAGCATCTATTAAATAGGTATTTGAAACACTATTAATATCATTTGAACCACTAAATGTAAAGAATAACCAACCAATAACATTCTTGAAATTTGAGAGAATAGAATCATTTACTTGAAAATTTGACAAAATTAAAACAATAATAAAAACTACTATTATTGAAACAAAATAAGCAGGAAATAATCTAAAAAATCTTGATTTAATATAATCTGTCCAATTAATTGAATGATTCTTAGCAGTTATCAATTTAGTTATAAAAAGAAATGCCGTTATCATAAAAAAAAGTGCAACACTAGTTTGTCCGAATTGATTAAATAAATTTGATTTAGGTTCTTTCCACTCATTAGTTTTAAGAAAAATTGACCAGATATAACTGTGATGTAGAAAAACAAAAAATGCCAAATAACCTCTTAATCCATCTATTTCATTATATTTTACATTTGGCAAATCAATTTTTATAATTTTGTTTACCAAAAAAATAGATATAAACAAACACAGAAATAAAAACGGTAAAAAAAGGTAACTAGAGTTCAGCATTTACAGATTTAAAATTTTAAAGTCATCAAAGATAAATTAAAATAAATAAGTGTTCCTTCGGTAGTAGTATATAAAATGAAATTGAATTCATTTATAGTTTTCATAACGGTATAAGAACATTTTGGTAACATTCTATCATGAGTTTCAATCATGATTACTTTTGTTTTAGGCAACCAATTTTCATAATTGCTTTCAAATAGTTGTTTTTCGGCACCTTCAATATCAATTTTTAAAATATCAATAGTATCCCAGTTTTTTGTTGTAATGATTTCATCTAATGTTACTGACTCTATATCATATTTTTCGTTTTCATTCACTTCTCTAATTTGAAAACTATTGGTAGCATTGTAGGGATCTTCAATTTTAAAAAAAGATTTTTTATTATACATTGCTTTTTCAATCAATTCAAAATTAGAAAATCCGTTGGTATTTTTCTTTATCACCTTTGCGTTATTACTTTCAATTTCAACAGCCACAATATCTGAATTGGGGTATTTTAATTTAAAAAATAATGATGCTAAACCCACATTTGCTCCAGCATCTACAATAGTTTTTGGTTCAAATGGCAATTGTGTATTGTAAAGATTTGTCAAGAAAATTTCTTCAAAAGTTTCTAAGTCTTTACAGTTTTTCCTTAAATAAATATTTCTATTTAATTTTGGTAATTTTATAATTTCTTTTTCATTAATAATGCCAATTAAAATGGCAAATGCATCTCTAAGTTTGAAATGTTTTTTTAATAATTTGAATAGGACTATTTTTTTTAACATCTTTTGATTTTTTATTTGTGAATTTGCCTTCTATTTTTTCTTTGGTCTTTATATTTTCTGAGTAAATACAATATTAAGTTATTTTTTCTCATTTCTATTTCAGCGTCTAAATATTTTTGTTTTAATGACTCACTTATTTCATAATAATTTTCATTTTTGTATTTTTCATTTAAAAAATAATATTTTTCATATTGATAAAAGTAAGCTCTAGATTTAGCTTTAAAATCATTGAATTTTTTTGCTGGTATTATATTTAAGATAAGTTTATTGTGGTGTTCATTTTTACCTATTTTTTTTCTAGCATCTTTTATTTTTCCTACTCCTAATTGTTGGTTTGAATGTAATCTATAGGAAATTAATTTTTCTTTTGTCAAAAATAAAGTATTTCTTTTAGACAAAACATAAGCTAACCATTCATCATGAATAAATGTATCAACTGTTTGAAAAGGAATGCAAAATGGAATAACTTCTTTTTTTATACACAAAGTAGCTCCAGTTAAAAAATTTCCTAAATTGAGTAGTGATTCATATAAGTTTATAGGAATGTCATTTTGTTTATCAAAAAAACAAACACTTTCCCAAAGCGACATTTCTTTATGGATTTCAGAATCATTTTCATCAACGAAAATTGCATCAGAAAAAACACCTTCGGCGGATGGATTTGAATTAAAAACTCCAATTATAGTTTCTACTTTTTCAGGTTTCCATAGGTCATCTTGATCCGATAAAAAGATAAAATCTCCAGTGCAAAGCGAAATTGCTTTTTCAAAATTTTTATTGCTTCTTAAATTTTCTGGATTGCTATAAATTCTGAATATTGAAGGATATTTTTCTTTAAACGAGTTTAAAATCGTAATAGTTTTATCACTAGAACAATCATCACAAATAACTATTTCATCAACAGTTAGTGTTTGATTTAATATTGAATTTAACTGTTTTTCAATATATTTTTCTCCATTATAAGTGCAAAGTGCAACCGATATCATATTCTCTGTTTTAATCATCTAAAACGTGTTTTTTAATCTTCAAAAATAGTTTTCACCCAATTTTTAAGACTATATTTTTCAAAAACTTCTTGAGATAACTCTTCATAAGGAGTTTCAAAAAAAGAACTTGGAATTTCTACTGTAGTATCTTTCCAAACAAAAATATTAATAGGATTATAAAAATCATAATTAACAATGTCTTCATTTGTGGTGATTAGTTTTTTTCCTTTTCCCATCGCCTCAAAAACTCTAAAAGTCAATCCTTTTTGAATTTTCTTTTGAACATCTAGAATAATTTTCGAATCATTATAAATCTTTTCACTTTCTGCAAATGTAATTGGCTTTTTAATGAATTTAATACTTTCTGTTTGATATTTTGCTGCGGTTTTGTCATTATCCGATTGTAAATAAATTTGAGCAGTTTTGCCAGATTTATATATTGATTTTAATACTGCTAGAATTAAATCAATTCGTTCATCAAATGTTCCAATAAAAAAAACATCATTAGTAGGAGTAAGGTTTCTATTAATATTATAATAAAAATTGGTTAGTAAATTCAAATTATACTTTGCAACATCATTTGGTTCAAAACTATATTTTACATCAAAAAATGGTAACGTTCTTTCATATCTTGAAATATTATCAAAGCTATCCCAAAAATATACTATTGATTTTTTTGCTCTTTCTGTAACATATTTCAATTCATCATTTAATAAAAAATCGGGACATATCACAAATATATAATCAAAATATTCGTTTTCTGCAATGTTATTAATACGTTCTTTGCTTGCCCATATTTTCTTTAAATTTTTCTTTAGAAATGTTTTAGCTAGAAAATTATGAATTTTTTGAAATGAATTTTTGTATTTATAATCTTCAAAAATTACCGATTTCAATTCGCAAGCGGTTTGATCTTGAATCTCTTTTCGAATAACTTTATAAATTCCGAAATAATCTGGGCACATAAAAAGCACTTTCATTATTGAATTTTTTGTTTAGTTTTCAATGATTTAGAAAGCGGAGCACCTGCCAAAAGAACTTTCAATAAATACCAATATTTAGGTTTAAAAATAGTACTGAACATATAATTTAAGCGTAAGTAATTCAATAAAAAATAGTAACTAAAATAACCGTAATGTTTTCTGATAATGTACAATAACGAAATTTTTAATTCTGTTTTTATAGCAATATTATGAGGCGTGCTTGCTCCGTGATAATGAATGTATTTTGCATCAGGAATTAAGTAACTTGATTTCCCGATTTTTTCTAATCGTTTGCACAAATCAGTTTCTTCGTAATACAAGAAAATGTTGGTGTCAAATCCGCCGACTTCATTAAAATCTGAAGTTCTAACAAGCATAAAACTTCCTTGAACATAATTTACTTTTATAGGATTTATATATTCTAATTTTCGTTTTGGATATTTTTTTGGATTTATTTTTTCCAGAAAATCTCGTCCAAATAATTCTTTCGAAATCGATGCAAAATGATCAAAAGCAACCATTTGTTTTCCTGTTTCAGTATATGATTGTCCGCTAACAACTGCAATAGAAGTATCTTTTTCAATGGCAGACTTTAAAATAGATAAGCAATCATTCAAAAATAAAGTGTCATTATTTACAAAAGCAACATACTGTGCAGAAACAAAATGAAAACCAGTCATATTTCCACCACCAAAACCAGTATTAATTTTGCTGCGAATCAGTTGAAGATTTTCAAAGGAATGCTTATCGCAATATTCTTTTAAAGATAAAAAATCTTCTTTTTCAGAACAATTATCAACAACAATTATTTGTAAAGAAATATTCTTAGAAGTTTTTTCTAAAATACTTTTTATACATTCTTTAGTAAGTTTACTTGAATTGTAATTGATTATTATTACGGCGATATCAAACATAGTAGAGATTAGATTTATTCAATTTTTCTGTACAGCATCCAAAGTTGTAAGTAACGTTTAAATACTGAAAATGAGTGTACATAAGCCAAAATAAAGCCTTCTTTCCCGTCAAGAATTCCTAATCTAAAAAAATACTGCCAAACAAAACGATACATTGGTCTAAAAAACAAATGATACGGATTTGGTTTAACTTTTTTATTGTATAAATTCTCTGCTTGTAATTTGCTGTAAAGATTTAATTTGTCATTATAATTATCAAAATTTTTGTAACTGTAATGATTCAAACTGTTTTTTAAAACGCCTGCTTTTCCTTTACTTTCAATAACTTCATGAACTAGATTACCATTATATTTACAATGATTTTTATTAAAAAGTCGAATAGCTTTATCATTTTGCCATCCACCAAATTTCATCCTTCTGCCTAAAAAGAAAAAATTACGCTTTACAAAAAAAGCAACTCTATCGGTTTTAGAATTTATTGTTTGATGAATTTCTTGCTCCAATTCAGAAGTCATTATTTCATCCAAATCAAAAAACACAATCCAATCATTTTTGGCTTGATTGATTGCGAAATTTCGTTGGTTTGAGAAGTCATCAAATTTTCTTTGGATAACTCTCGCACCCATTTGTTCTGCAATTTCAACAGTTTTATCGGTACTTTGTGAGTCAACAAAAATAATTTCATCTGCAAAAGATAGACTTTCAATATATCTTTTTACATTTTCTTCTTCGTTAAATGTAATAGCTAAGGCGCTTATTTTAGGAAATTCAATATTTTCAGACATATAAATAGATGAAATATGACACAAATATAATATTTTTACACCAATACTATTTTCAAAATTTTAATTGTGTCAAAATTACCCATTTTAATGTACCATAATATCACTCCAAACTTTGATGAAAGTTTGGAATTGACTATTTCTATTCAAAAATTTGAAGAACAATTGAATTATTTAGTTGAGAATAATTTTACTTCTTATTTTGTTTCTGAATTAGAAAATGCTAAAACAATTTTGAAAAAATCAGTTGTTTTAACTTTTGATGATGTTACACAAAATCAATTGGATTTTGCCATACCATTGCTCAGAAAATACAATGTAAAAGCTACTTTTTTTATTCCGTTTTCCTATATTGGTAAGTCTGATTTGTGGAATGATGGTTCTGAGAAAATCATGACTATT
>CANCFZ010000039.1 GCA_947377425.1 Flavobacteriaceae bacterium | reverse complement strand
GCAAAGGTTGAGTAGGTCAACAAATCGCTGTATCGTCCTGAGATGCATAATATACAAGCCCAAATACATTGAAACCAAAGTGCTCTAGAAGGAACATCAAAATTGTTTAATTCACCAGCTTTTTTAAAGAACAATCCGTCTTTTGCCATAGCATAAAACAATCGTCCTCCTGATAATATTAGTCCGCTGTTGCATCCAAAAGTAGATACCATAATTAAAGCAGCCATTGCAAAGACACCAATGTTTCCGAAAATCATACTGGCAGCTGCGGCTCCTACTCTATCTTGACTCGCAAACATGATTCCGTGTTGGGTAACTGAACCATCTGGAGTTCCGTGTAATGGTAATAAGGCTAAATACGCCACATTTGCCAAAATATAAATCACGGTAACAATCAATGTTCCTAAAAATAAACTTCTTGGGATATTTTTCTTTGGTTCTTTAATTTCTCCTGCTATAAACGTTACATTATTCCACGCATCACTAGAGAACAAGGAATTGATAATTGTTGCTCCCATTGCTCCTAACAAAGCTACTCCTGAAAGTTTAGTGATGGTTAGGGTTCCGTTTTCATTTAAAACCGTTTTACTTGCGTCCCACATGTTGGCGAAATTATTAGAAAATACATCGGTATGAAAACCTACATATAGTCCTAAACTAATTAATGCAAAAAGTGCAATCAATTTGGCAGAGGTAAAAACCAACTGGATTATTTTTCCGTTTTTAACGCCTCTTGTATTGATATAGGTCAATAAAACAATACTAAACATTGCCAAGACTTGTTTGTTGGTAAAAACAAAACTATCGCCTATAGTGAAAATCTTATTTTCTAAAATAGGAAAGAAAACTGCAGTATAATTTGCAAAAGCAACGGCAACGGCAGCAATTACTCCGGTTTGAATTACGGTAAAAACCGTCCAACCATATAAAAAGGAAATTAGTTTTCCGTAAGCTCTTTGTATGTATACATATTGTCCGCCAGCATTGGGCATCATTCCTGCTAATTCGCCATAACTTAAGGCTGCCGACATGGTCAATAAACCAGTAACCAACCAAATTACGAGAATCCAAGCAGCAGAACCGACGTCTCTTGCCATTGCGGCGGTTACTAAAAATATTCCAGAGCCAATCATGGAACCGGCAACCAAACTTGTGGCATCAATTAAACCTAATGAACGTTTTAATTCGTGTTTTGTTTCAGACATAATTATTATTTATAATTTCAAATATACATTTTTTTGGAAGAAAATTTCATCAAAAGCTTTTTTTGCCACAGATTCACTTATTATTCATTTTACGTTTTCAAACATCTGAAAAATGTCACTGATTCACTGATTTTTTTTATATAATATCAATTAGAAAAATGCAATGATTTATAATAAAGTTTATAATCTGTGGCAATTAATAAAATATACTAGCTTTTTTATAATCTGTAAATCTGTGGGAATATAATATTTCAAACTTATGATAATTATCAGTTTTTTAACCCTCATGATTTATAATATTTGCCGATTGAATAACCAATAACATTATATATATGAATACTAACAACCCTATTCATACTTTTCACATTCCCGTTATGGGATTGGCGTATACTATAGATAGCCCAATTAGAGTAGCGCACTATGGAATTTCGTCAGTTATTTCTATCATTGACGATGAAGTAATTGAAAAAATGCACACTTTTTACAGCAAAAAATTTCATTTGCATTATGAAGGAATTTCGAATAAAATTCATGATTATCGTGCTGAAAGAATCACGGCTTACTTAAATATGGTAGACGATGTTGTAAAACAAAAATTTGAAGTATTCAAGCAGGAATTAGTCGAAAGTAAAGAAACTTTAGAGCATTATATTGTGATGCTTCCAAACAAATCAGAATTTAAAAAAGGATTGCAGCAACTTATTGACGGCGGAACTGATGCAATCAAAAATTATCTTGAAACACATTTATCGCCAGGTAATATTGATGTAAATATCATGACGAAAGTCGATAAAGATAATTTCATCAAAAACGAACAACTGCCAGTAATTTTTAATGATGCTCATGCTTCGTTACGTGGATTTGCGAATAGTAAATTAACTTCGGCTGTAGTATTATCGGCTGGAATGAATCCGAGATTGTACAGCTATTTTGAGAACTTTAAAGATTTCTTTCCGGACTTCAATGGCGAATTGAAAAAGAAAATTATTCTGAAAGTGAGTGATTTTCGTTCGGCTATGATTCAAGGGAATTTTTTAGCTAAAAAAGGGCTTTGGGTTTCTGAATACCGAATTGAATCGGGTTTAAATTGTGGCGGACATGCGTTTGCTACCGATGGCTATTTACTTGGTCCGATTATGGAAGAGTTTAAACAAAAGAAAGAGCAATTGATTCAATCAGCACATGATTTAATGGTGAAAGCTTTGGGTCAAAAAGAAATGCCTGCTCCTGAAAAACCTTTGGAATTGAAAATCACTGTTCAAGGTGGCGTTGGTACTGCTGAAGAACATAATTTTTTATTGGATTATTATAATGTAGATTCTGTTGGTTGGGGTTCGCCGTTTTTATTAGTTCCTGAAGCAACTTCGGTTGATACTGAAACTAGAGCATTATTGGCTAAATCGGTAGAAAAAGACTTTTATATCAGTCAAATTTCGCCTTTGGGAGTTCCGTTTAATACGGTTAGAGGAACAACAAACGAAGCTTTAAAAATCAACCGTATTGCTGAAAATAAATCAGGAAGTTCGTGTCCGAAGAAATTATTAGCATTGAGTAAAGAGTTTTCCAATCAAGGAATTTGCACCGCTTCTAGAAAATATCAAGACATTAAATTGGAGGATTTGGATGCTATTAAAAACCAATTATCAGCCGTAGAATTTGATAAAAAGAAAACAAAAATTACAGAAAAATCATGCCTTTGTGTTGGATTAGTAAATGCTGCCTATTTGGAAAATGGCATTAAAATAAAAGGTGAAGAACAAGGCGTTGTAATATGTCCTGGACCAAATTTAGCTTACTTTGATAAAGAAGTTTCGCTTTTGGATATGGTGAAACATATTTATGGTACTACTTCTGTTTTAGAAAAAATCAATCGTCCGAATATGTTTATCAATGAATTGAAAATGTATGTTGATTATTTGAAGAATGAAGTAGATGAAGTTTCCAACGAAATTACTTCTGGTCAAATTAAAAAACTACAAGCATTTAAAAGCAACTTATTAAATGGAATTGAATATTACACAAACTTATTTACTAGAACTAAATTCTTTAAAACTGATTTTGTGAACATTCAAAACCAATTGTACGAATATAAAAATGCTGTTCTAGGAATTGAAATTCCAGAGTTGCAAATTGCGTAAAAAAACTATTTAGGTTCTTTCGCCACAGATTCACAGATTTTTAAAAAATATTTTTTAATCTGTGAATCTGTTGTAATTAATAAACTGAACTAAATTTTTATAATCTGTGAATCTGTGGCTATACTATTTTAAATTTAGCAATTAAAGTTTCTTTGCCTCATTCCAAAACACATCCATTTCAGCAAGCGTCATATCCATTAATGGTTTTCCTAGTTCGCCTGCTTTACTTTCTAAATACTGAAAACGCTTGATGAATTTTTTGTTGGTGCGTTCTAAAGCATCTTCTGGATTCACTTTTAGGAATCTTGCATAATTAATCATTGAGAATAAAACATCTCCAAATTCGGCTTCAATTTTATCTTGATCACCAGAGGCAACTTCTACCTGAAGTTCTTGCAATTCTTCTTGCACTTTATCCCAAACTTGATGCAATTCTTCCCAATCAAATCCGACACCTTTTACTTTATCTTGAATTCTACTTGCTTTTACCAATGCTGGTAATCCTTTGGGAACGCCTTCTAAAACTGATTTTTTTCCTTCTTTAAGTTTCAGTTTTTCCCAATTTTGTTTTACTTCTTCTTCATCGACAACAACCACATCTCCATAAATATGTGGATGACGGTGAATTAACTTATCGCAAATTTCATTGCAAACATCAGCTATATCAAAATCATTGGTTTCGCTTCCTATTTTGGCATAAAAAACAATGTGTAATAACAAGTCTCCTAGTTCTTTTTTGATTTCTTGTAAGTCGTTGTTAAGAATTGCATCACCCAATTCGTAGGTTTCTTCAATAGTTAAATGGCGTAAACTTTCTAGCGTTTGCTTTTTATCCCACGGACATTTTTCACGCAAATCATCCATTATGTCTAGTAATCTACCGAATGCCTCTAATTGTTGTTTTCGATTATTCATTTGAATTTAATTTTTGATAAGAATCCCTCGACTGCGCTCGGGAAGATAATATTCGTTTAAAATATACGTAAAAATAAAAAATCCTATCACTCAAGTTTGGCAATAGGATTTATATTTATAAAAAAGTAATTAACTATTTTTTGGTTTTAGCTTTTGGTTTTTCAGCTTTAGCTTTTACTTCCTCAACTACTTGTTCTTTTACAGATTCAGCGTTTTCTACTTTAGGTTCTTCTTTAGATACCATTCCTTTTGCTTGAAGCATATTGTACCAATTCAGTACTTTTTTTATATCTGATGGATAGACTCTATCTTCATCATAGTCTGGCACCACATCTACAAAATAAGCTAATAATTTAGCATTATCTTCTTTATGAGAAATGGCTGGACCTTCATTTTCTTTAATTGCAATAGCTCTTAAAATCTCTACTAAAGGTTTTTCTCCAGTATGTGTATACATTGAAATTTCAGATAATAAACTTACATTACTCTTCATTCCAACAGTAATCTTTTTTCCGTCCAACAATGATTCAGCAACAAAACCCGAACGAGTTTGAACTTTCAATTCGAACAAACCTGGTTTTCCTGAAATGGATAATATTTTTTCTACATTCATTTTCTAAAAATTATTTTTAAGCAGTGGCAAATATAACTAAATTAAATTCCAATAATCAAAAGCAAAATGCCAATTTTAACAACATTATAAAATTTTGGAATTTGGAATTTCTAAAATTGAAATTTCTAAATTATCTTCCTTTTTTGTTACAAAATCTCATTTTATAATCAGGTCTAGCTTTTCCGTCCATAATATTTTGTAACTTCTTTTTTATTAATGTCCGTTTTAGAGTTGAAATTAAATCCGTGAATAATATTCCTTCAATATGATCGTATTCATGCTGAATTACTCTAGCAATCAAGCCTTCATAAACTTCAGTTTTTTTATTGAAATTCTCATCATAAAATTCTAATGTGATTTTTTCTTGACGGTAAACATCCTCCCGAACATCGGGAATACTCAAACAACCTTCGTTAAATGCCCATTCCTCGCCTTCTTCTTTCAACATTTTAGCGTTGATGAATGTTTGCTTGAATCCTTTTAATTGTTCTTGTTCTTCTTTAGTCAAATCATCGCTATCGCTAAAAGGCTCAGTGTCAATTACAAACAAACGAATTGCCAATCCAATTTGAGGAGCTGCCAAACCAACGCCATAAGCATTGTACATGGTATCATACATATTGTCAATAATTCCATTCAAATTAGGATAATCGGCAGCAATATCTGCTCCTACTTTTCGTAAAACTGGGTCGCCGTAGCCAACTATTGGTACTATCATTATAAAATTCTAATTTATAAATTTCATATTTAGTTTGAAACTTTTTTGCAAAAGTAACAAAAAAAGCCATTTATTTGGGAGTGTTAACTATAATTTAGATAATATTTCTCGGCTAATTATATTAGTTACTCCATGATTATTATTATCAAAATCCGTGATGAAATTAGAAATTTTAATAATTTCATGATGTGCATTTTTCATAGCATAACTGTATTTTGCAGTTTGCATCATCTCTAAATCGTTTAAAAAATCACCAAAAACCATGGTTTCCTCAAATGGTATATTCAATTGCTTTTGAATATTTTTAATGGCAACTCCTTTATTGGCATTAAAACCCGTAATATCGAGCCAAACTGTTCCAGAAATGGCAACTTTAAAATCATTTTCATATTGTTGGAAATACAAATAACTATTTGTTGGAACGTGATTAAAATCGCATAGTGTCACTTTTAAAATTTCATCATCTACCTGTGTTAAATCATCAACAATGTCTAATCTTGAATAATAATTACGAGCTTCTGATAAAAATCTTTCATTTGTATTTTCAACATAGGCGGCATTTTTGCCACACAAAATAACAAAAGTGTCATTTATAGTTCGTCCAATTTTGACAAATTCATTTGCTTTTTCTTTCAAAAGTGGATTCACAAATAATTCTTTTCCTTTATAAAAAGCATAGGTTCCGTTTTCGGCAAGAAATAGCGTTCTATCTTTAATTCTATCAAATATTTTAACAATATTATAAAACTGTCTTCCTGTAGCTATGGCGAAAATGATATTATTATCGTGTAATTTTTGTTCGATTTCCCAAAAATCTGCAGGTAATTCATGATTCGAATTTAATAAAGTTCCGTCTAAATCAGAAACAATTAATTTTATTTTAGTCATTTTTTAAATGTAAAACGGTTGCATTATGGCTTCTAATTTGTAATAATAATTTCGGATTATCATTTAATAAAATTCCAAATGAAGGAATTATCAATTTTAATTTTTCTTGCCAAATTGTGGTTTTCATTTCACTTGCAAAACATTTGTTTAAAACGTCAAGCATGATTGAAACGGCTGTTGAGGCTCCTGGAGAAGCACCCAATAAACACGCCAATGTTCCGTCTTGAGTTGCTATAATTTCGGTTCCAAATTCTAAAGTTCCACCTTCTTTTTCATCTTTTTTAATTACTTGAACTCGTTGACCTGCTTCTAATAATTCCCAATCTTCTTGCCTAGCATCTGGAAAATAATCTCGTAAGGCTTCCATTCGTTTTTCATCTGATTGCAACACTTGTTCAATCAAATATTTTGTCAACGGAATATTGTGCCAACCAGCAGAAAGCATCGGAATTAAATTATCAAATTCTAAGGATTTTATCAAATCTAAATACGAACCATTTTTTAAAAATTTAGTCGAAAATCCAGCATAAGGTCCAAAAAGCAATTCTTTTTTACCGTTAATAATTCTAGTATCTAAATGCGGAACCGACATTGGTGGTGCGCCAACAGAAGCTTTTCCGTAAACTTTTACTTGATGTTCTTTTATAATTTCTTCATTGTTGCATTTCAACCATTGTCCGCTAACAGGAAATCCGCCAAAACCTTCGCCTTCTTTTACATTGGCTTTTTCTAACAATAAAAGTGATCCGCCACCAGCGCCAATAAAAACAAATTTAGAGGACAATTTTATTTTAGAATCATCCGATAAATTCTTGATTTTTAGTCGCCAAATTGAATCGTCATTTTGTCGTATTTTTTTTACTTCATGATTGTAATGAATAGTAACGCCATCTTGCCTTTGCAAATAATCAAACATACTTTTTGTTAGCGAACCAAAATTCACATCAGTTCCAAGTGGCATATAGGTAGCGGCCACTTTTTCGGCTCTACTCCTATTTTGCATTACAAGCGGCATCCATGATTTTAATTGATCAAAATCAGTGCTGAATTGCATTTTAGAAAACAATGGATTTTTAGATAAAGTATTATATCTTTTTTGAAGATAATCCACATTTTCATCGTCCCAAACAAAACTCAAATGTGGAATAGAATGTATGAAATTTTCTGGATTAGGAAGCTTTTTATTTTCAACCAAATAACTCCAAAATTGTCGTGTTATTTCAAAACCTTCAGCAATTTTGATAGCTTTATGGTCATCGATAGTTCCATTTTGGTTCATTGGTGTATAATTCAACTCGCAAAAAGCAGAATGACCGGTTCCAGCATTATTCCATGAATCGGAACTTTCTTGTGCTGGCTGGTCTAATCTTTCGTAAATGGCAATTTTGATATTGGGTTGCAATTCTTTAAGAAAAACTCCAAGTGTTGCACTCATTATTCCAGCTCCAACTAATATCACATCGGGATTTTCCATTTTAAAACATTTTTCTTGTCAAATAATCTTGTAACATAATTGTGGCTGCTATTTCATCAACCAAACCTTTATTTTGACGTTGCTTCTTTTTTAATCCACTATCAATCATGGTTTGAAAAGCCATTTTGGATGTAAATCGTTCATCGGAGCGTTCAACAGCCATTTCTGGAAATTCAAATTTGAATTTTGATACGAATTTTTCAATGATTTCTGTACTTTCAGATGGTTGGCCATTCATTTGTTTGGGTTCACCAATTAGAACTTTAACAACATTTTCTTTTGAAAAATACTCCTTCAAAAAATCAATTGCAGTTTCTGAAGGAATTGTTGTTAAACCTGAAGCAATGATTTGAAAATCGTCAGTAACGGCAACTCCTGTTCGTTTTATTCCATAATCTATAGCGAGAATTCTTGGCATAATTTAAAAAATATTAGTTCTAACAAATAAGCCGACATTATTTTTATTCACTTTAATTGGCCCATATAAATCCCAATTATATCCAACTCCGAATGACGTTTTCTTGTTTGTTATACCTAATCTTCCATAGAAAAGACTTCTATCATGTGCATTATTTCTAACATCAAAACTATACAATCCTTGTAGTCGAGTGTATAATTTTATTTTATTGTTGATTTTAGGTTGAAATTCAACAGAGACATACGTTTCATAATAGTTATTATTAGAAATATAAAAACTTGGAATAACAACTATAACCCAATGATTATTAACTTTTAAATAACGCAATCCTAAAAATGGTCGATTTCCGAAAGAATTATTAAATGCAACTCCTCCATTTATAGCAAAATCATTATAAATTTTATAATTAAGCGCTATTGGAATCATAATATCAATATTTTTAGTGCTTTCATCTCCCGTTTTGTATTCAGAATCAATAGAAGCGATAAAAGTATATCCAAATTTTCCATCATTAGAAAGTGGTTTACTTACCAACGATTGAAATGATAAATGGTCATTACCAAATAAAAACTCAATTGGAACTGGTGGACTAGAAATGCTTTTTTTTATAGCTTCTTGAGAATAAACAGTATAATAAAAAAAAGTAAAGAACAGAATTGAAACGTATTTCATCATTAATTAGGTGTTATTTTTTTGCAAAGATAGCAAAGATTATAGTAGCATATCTAATAGCTTCTAGTTGTAGAAAGAGAAATATACTGAGTTATTTAATAAAAACCATACCTTTTAATTAAAAAAATTATCTTTGCTACTCAAATTTACAAACAATGACAGATTTACAATCTACAATAGAAAAAGCTTGGGGAAACCGAGAATTATTAAAAGAAGAAACTACTATAAATGCTATAAAAGAAGTAATTTATTTATTGGATAGCGGAACATTACGTGTAGCAGAACCAACTACGGAAGGTTGGCAAGTAAACGAATGGGTAAAAAAAGCAGTAGTAATGTATTTTCCAATTCAAAAAATGGAAACGCATGAAGTGGGAATTTTTGAATACCATGATAAAATGCTTTTAAAAACTGGTTATGCCGAAAAAGGAATTCGCGTTGTTCCACCAGCTGTTGCTCGTTATGGTGCATATATTTCTAAAGGTGTAATTTTAATGCCAAGCTATGTAAATATTGGTGCTTATGTAGATGAAGGAACAATGGTTGATACATGGGCCACTGTTGGAAGTTGTGCTCAAATTGGTAAAAACGTACATTTAAGTGGTGGTGTTGGAATTGGTGGCGTATTAGAACCATTGCAAGCAGCTCCTGTTATAATTGAAGATGGCGCTTTTATAGGTTCTAGATGTATTGTTGTTGAAGGTGTTCGAATTGAAAAAGAAGCTGTTTTGGGTGCGAATGTTTGTTTGACTGCATCAACAAAAATAATTGATGTAACAGGGAGTGAACCGATAGAATATAAAGGTTTTGTACCAGCTCGTTCGGTTGTAATTCCAGGAAGTTATACTAAAAAGTTTGCTGCAGGAGATTTTCAAGTTCCTTGTGCCTTAATAATCGGAAAAAGAAAACCATCAACAGATTTAAAAACATCGCTGAATGATGCGTTAAGAGAATATGATGTAGCAGTTTAATTTTCTATTACATTCAAATAAAAATTCGAAAAAGTACTTTCGGATTTTTATTTGCCTATTTTTCGTTTTAAAAACTTTTTTCGAGCAGTTTTTCTTTTAAATTGTTGCGTTTTTTCCATAAGAATGGATTGCAATTTATCTTCTGATTGATTACTTAATTGTGCATATTTTTTGGCTACAATCTTAACCATCAATTTTGACAACCACATTTTTTTGAAATTATCCATTCGTTTTTCAATGGATAAATCCTCAAATATCATTCGATTCAAATCGATTAAATAAAAGTTATATTTTCCATTTCCTTTATTTACGATTAATGTATTTCCTGGTGAATGGTCAAGAAAATTAATTCGTGCTTCGTGCATTTTAAAGGTAAATTCAGTAAACTGTTCTAAAATAATTCTTCTTTCTGGAAATTGCGGATTGTGAATTAATTCTCGAATTGTAAAATCGTAATCAATCTGCTCACAGAAATAGAAACTGTTTCCTAACAATCCAAAAGCATTTCGTTCTTCAATAAATGCAATTGGAAAAGGTGTTGGAATATGATGATCTAATAAATAATTGGCATAATCAAACGAGCGTTTGGCTTTCGTACTTCTAAAAAACGAATAAATAATTGATTTAATTATTCCTGGTTTCTGGAAAAACTTAATATTTACTTTTTCAGTTCCGAGTAAATTCGATTTAATGATATTACGCGAACCTTTTACAATCAAATCACCTTCTCCAAAAAAAGCCATAACTAATTGAAGAATAGCTTCTTCTTGATTTTGATATTTTGGATGAATGGTTATTTGCACAATATTTTATTTTATTTGGGTTAAAAGTATAAAAAATAGTACTTTGCAGCAAGAATTAGTTTTATGAAGAAAATATTAATCATACAAAACAAACGAATTGGCGATGTGCTGATTAGTTCGGTTATTGCCAATAATTACAAAGCGAAATATCCAAAAAGTGAAGTTCATTTAATGGCTTACGACTTTACACATGGTGTAATTCAGAACAATCCTAATATTGATAAAATCATTTCTATCAACGAAAAAGAGTTAAAGAAATTTGGAAATTTAGCCAAAATGATACTTCAAGTTCGACGTGAAAAATATGATATTATTTTTGATCCCTACTCTAAATTACAAAGCCGATTGATTTGTAAATTTGGTGGAGCCAAACAAACTGTTGGACACAAAAGCCGCAAAAAGATTGGAAATTTAGGTTATTACACACATCCTGTTGGAATTTTAAAAACCAAAACACTCATTTCCGGAAAAGCAATTGAAGATAGAATTCACCTATTAAAACAAGTGGATACTTTTGAAAACATCAACTTTGAGCCAAAAATTTTCTTAACCGAAGAAGAAAAACAATTTAGAGTTTCAGAAAAGTATCAAGATAAGAAAATTATTATGCTTGGTATTTTGGGAAGCACACCTCAAAAGTCGATGCCTTATGAATATATTGCTCAAATAATAGATGATATTGCTACAAAATTTGACTGCTATTTATTATTTAATTATGCACCAAATCAAAAAGACGAAGCTGATAAAATTTATAATTTGTGCCAAAACAAATCCAATATTATTCTTGATGTTTACGCTCCGAGTATTCGTGATTTTGCAGTTTTAATGAATCAATGTGCGGTTTTAGTTTCTAATGAAGGTGGAACAGTTCATATTGCAAAAGCTTTGAATAAACCAACTTTCACTATTTTTTCACCTTATATAAACAAAGACGATTGGAGTAGTTTTGAAGATGGAAAATTTCATAAATCGGTTCATCTATTAGATTTTTTACCCAATGCGATTTCGGAATTATCGTATGAACAAAATAAAGAAATAGAAAAAAACCCAAGAGCAATGTATCTAAAATTAACACCGGGAATGATTATTCCAGAGTTAAATTCTTTTTTGAATGACCATTTAAAATAGCTATTTCTTCTCTATTCCAAACTCAGTCCAAGTGCGTTTTTGAAGTTTGGTTTCTTTACGAATTTTTTGATTTTTCTCAATCATCTCAGGTTTTACATAACCACGAGCATGATCTAAATGGATACACACTGTTGAATATCGAATTTGCTTTGTTTGAATTCCTAAATTCATCAATCGTTCTCCAAATTCTCGATCTTCACCACCATATTGCATGCGTTCATCAAATCCATTTACAGTAAGAAAATCTGATTTCCAACCCGAAGCATTATGTCCGTTCCAACTAGCAGTTGTTGGTGTGGTATAATTTAAAAACCAACTGCGTAAACCGTTGGCAATTAATTTATTATTCTTGAAAGAATGTTTTATTCCGTTTTTCTTCAACCAATCCAAGTCAAAACATTTACCAGAATAAATATCTTCTTTAGTGATTTGTTGTGATAAATTCATTGGCAGTTTATAATATCCACCAGATAAAAAATAACCTTCTTCTCGATGTTTAACATGATGTTCTACAAAATCTTCACGCGGAATACAATCGCCATCAGTCATCAAAATATAATCTGTAGTAGTAGTAACTATAGCTTTATTTAAGATAATTGTCTTTTGAAAGCCATTATCTTCATGCCAAACATGAGTAATTGGATAAAAAACTCCTTTCTGAATTTCTTCAATTAGATTTTTAGTTCTTTCATCAGAACCATCGTCAGCAATGAGAACTTCAAAATTTCTGTAAGTTTGAGTATTGTAACCATACAACACTTTTTTCAGCCATTCTGGTGAATTGTATGTACTAATTATGATTGAAATATCTTTCTTCATTGCGTTGCAAAGATAAAATATTTTTTCTATGTTTGAACTCTACAATAACACTATGCAAACGATTACCGTTATCATTCCAACATACAACGAAGAAAACTACATTCAAGATTGTTTGCGTTCTGTTTCATTCGCAGATCAAATCATTATTATAGACTCCTTTAGCTCTGATAAAACTCTTGAATTCACGAAAGAATTTGAATGTGAAATAATTCAACGTAAGTTTGATAATTTTTCAAATCAAAAAAATGAAGCTATTAAATTAGCTAAATCCGATTGGATTTTATTCATTGATGCCGATGAACGTGTTACCGAAAAATTAAAGTATGAAATAAAGGAAACTCTTGAAAATCCGAAGCATCAAGCTTACAAAATCAAGTTTCCCCATTTTTATATGAATCGGTTTTTATACCATACCGAAAATCGGGTTGTTAGATTAGTAAAAAATGAGAATATTCATTTTGAAGGTGAAGTTCATGAAAAATTACTGCATCAAGGAAATGTTGGGTTGCTGAAAAACTTTATGATTCATTACACCTACAAAGGATTATTTAATTACATCAAGAAGAAAGATTCCTATGCTTGGTTTCAAGCAAAAATGTCAAAAGACAAAAACAAAAGTGCCAATTATTTCTTTTTAGTTTTTAAACCGTTTTACAGATTTTTTCACACCTATATTATTAGAAGAGGTTTTCTTGATGGAGTTCCAGGTTTAGCTGTTGCAATAATTGATGCGTATGGTGTTTTTTCAAGATATGTAAAAATGATTTTATTAGAAAAAGGTTTAAAATAAACCAAGTTTTCCTAATTTAAGTTTCCACTTAAAATTGAACAAAGTATCTTGACCTTTAATGTCAATTCGTTGAATTTCAAAGTTATTTTTAAACGGAAAATTATTCACTCTATTCCCAATTCTGAAAGCCATTTTGATATTGTTTTTTTCTAAAAGTTGAAAGAATTCTATTTTTTGATTCCCTTTTTTCGGAAAATCCCCATATGGATATGCCAATGCTGGATAAACCTTCAAATTAATTTGAGCAATCAATTCAAAACTTTTATCAAAATCATCCTGAATTTCTTCAGAAGTTAAAGTACTGTATTTTTTATGAAAATAAGAATGATGACCTAACTCAATTAGATCCATATCTAATGA
>CANCFZ010000038.1 GCA_947377425.1 Flavobacteriaceae bacterium | reverse complement strand
ATATTTCTATCCCAATTCATGAATTTATGCAATCCTCCAGCTTTTTCAAGTATTGCTGTTTGCGGACGAAGATATAAATGGTACGTATTTCCAAGAATAATATCAGGATTAATTTCTTCTTTTAATTCGCGTTGGTGCACTCCTTTTACAGAAGCAACAGTTCCAACTGGCATAAATATTGGAGTTTCAATAACTCCGTGATCGGTAGTGATTTTCCCAGCTCTAGCTTTAGAGTTTGGGTCTTTTTGTAATAAATCGAATTTCATATAGGCATTTTCTGTTGGCAAATATAATTTATTTAGATTTTAGGTTTCTGATTTTAAACTTTAATTTAACAAAACATCATAGTCAAATCAAACTTAAGAATAGATTAATAATATACTAACAGAGAAATAGGTGCTTTACTATTGTTTATTTTTGCAAACAATTAAGCTTACAGAAGATTTTTTATTAGCTATGAAAAGAATAATTGCTTTAACATTTTTATCAATCTATTTGATTTCAACTACTGAATTACATCAGTTTTTGAAGTTACCAGCATTGGTTGAGCATTTTTCTGAACATCAGCAAAAAGATAAAACAATCACACTTTGGAAATTTCTTTGCATTCATTACGCTAATGGAAATGTAAAAGATGCCGATTATAATAAAGATTCCAAATTGCCTTTCAAAACGATTGACAATTGCAATAGTTCAAATCATATTACACTTTTACCAGAGCAAAAATTTTGTTTCATCACCATTCTCATTACTTCCGAGAAAAAAGTGGTGCACAAATATTATCCTTCATTTTCCAATTCTAGTTATTTAAAATCCATTTGGCAACCTCCAAAATTTTGTTAATTATTTTTGTTTTATAACTGTTTCAAATGCTTTTGTATTTGTACCTTTATGTATATACTGAATTCAAAAATTAATTAATAAAATTGATATGCTAAATAAAATAATTGAGTTTTCTATAAAAAATAAACTCATTGTTGGGCTATTTACCATTACGCTTCTTTTGTATGGTATTTATCAAACAACAAAATTACCAATCGATGCCGTTCCAGATATAACAAATAATCAAGTTCAAGTAATTACCATAGCTCCTTCATTTGGTGCAACCGATATTGAAAGATTGGTTACCTTCCCTATCGAACAAGCCAATAATAACATTTCGGGTTTAAAAGAAATTAGAAGTTTTTCTCGTTTCGGATTGTCATTAGTTACCATTGTTTTTGACGATGATACCGATATTTATTGGGCAAGACAACAAGTTGCTGAACGTTTGCAAAAAGTACAAACTCAAATTCCACAAGGAATTGGTTCGCCAGAATTAGGACCAGTTTCGACAGGATTAGGCGAAATCTATCAATATGTAGTTCGTCCTGAAAAAGGGTATGAAAAAAAATACAATGAAACCGAATTAAGAACTATTCAAGATTGGATTGTTAGAAGACAATTACTTGGAGTAAAAGGCGTTGCAGAAGTAAGCAGTTTTGGTGGAAAATTAAAACAATATGAAATTGCGGTAAATCCAAACAAATTACAATCTTATGGATTAACTATCAGTGATATTTTTACTGCTGTTGAAAAAAATAACCAAAATACAGGTGGTTCGTACATTGAAAAAGGCGCCACTTCATTATTCATTCGCAGTGAAGGATTAATTGGCAAAATTGAAGATATTGAAAATATTGCGATAAAATCAACTTCAAGCGGAACACCTCTTTTTATTAGAGATGTTGCAGAAGTAAAAATTGGATTTGCCACTAGATATGGCGCAATGACTTATAATGATGAAGGCGAAGTTTCAGGAGCAGTTGTAATGATGCTCAAAGGTGCTAATAGTAGTGATGTCATCAAAAATGTAAAAGAACGAGTAGCTCAGATTCAAAAAACATTGCCCGAAGGAGTTGTTATAGAACCTTTTCTTGACAGAACGAAAATGGTTAACAATGCTATTGGAACGGTTGAAAAAAACTTGTTAGAAGGTGCATTAATCGTGATTTTCGTTTTAGTCGTTTTTCTAGGGAATTTTAGAGCTGGATTATTAGTGGCTTCTGTAATTCCATTAGCGATGTTGTTTGCCATAATTATGATGAATCTTTTTGGTGTAAGCGGAAATTTAATGAGTTTAGGAGCATTAGATTTCGGATTGATTGTAGATGGTGCCGTAATTATTGTTGAAGCGGTGATGCATCAATTGAGTCATAGTAAAAAACTTAAAGATATTAAGGAACTTTCTCAAAACAAAATGGACAAAGAAGTTCAAAGTTCAGCCAGTAAAATGATGAACAGTGCCGTTTTTGGACAAATCATTATCTTAATCGTTTATCTTCCAATTTTTACTTTACAAGGAATTGAAGGTAAAATGTTTAAACCAATGGCGCAAACTGTTGCTTTTGCTTTGCTAGGCGCTTTTATATTATCACTGACTTACATTCCGATGATGAGTGCTTTGTTTTTGAGTAAAAAGGTAAAACATCAACCTAATCTTTCGGA
The DNA here is from genome assembly GCA_947377425.1 of Flavobacteriaceae bacterium. GTDB lineage: Bacteria > Bacteroidota > Bacteroidia > Flavobacteriales > Flavobacteriaceae > Flavobacterium. The sequence goes on along the minus strand of CANCFZ010000038.1, from coordinate 11,517 downwards.
TAGAATAATGATTAAAGTTGAAATGAAATACCAACATTTACTTCAAAAGATATTATTTCATCCTAAAAAAGTTATTATTTCAGTAATTTCATTGTTTGTTTTAGCGGTAATCACACTTTCATTCCTTGGTGGAGAATTCATTCCTGCATTAGAAGAAGGAGATTTTGCAGTTGATACAAGAGTCTTAACAGGAAGTAATTTGAATACAACAATTGAAAGTACTCAAAAAGCAGCTCACATACTAAAAACACAATTTCCAGAAGTAGAAAAAGTGGTAACCAAAATTGGAAGTGGCGAAGTGCCAACCGATCCAATGTCGATGGATGCCAGCGATATGATGGTCGTTATGAAAGATAAAAAAGAATGGACTTCTGCCAAAACATTTGATGAAATGGCTGCCAAAATGGGAAAAGCTCTTGAAGATGTTCCCGGAATTACAGCAGGATTTCAATATCCAGTTCAAATGCGTTTTAACGAATTAATGACTGGTGCTCGACAAGATGTGGTTTGTAAAATATTTGGTGAAAACCTCGACACTTTGGCTTTATATGCTCAAAAACTAGGCAAAATTGTAAACACCGTTCAAGGAACACAAAACTTATATATTGAACCCGTAACTGGAATGCCACAAGTAGTTATTGAATACAACAGAAATGTTATTGCGCAATACCATCTTACAATTGACGATATAAACAAAGTTATCAATACCGCTTTTGCAGGTCAAAGTACTGGATTGGTTTTTGAAGGTGAAAAACGTTTCGATTTGGTAGTTCGTCTTGACAATAATCAACGAAAAGATATTGAAGACGTTCAGAATTTACTAATTCCAACGCCACAAGGAACACAAATTCCGCTTTCGCAATTAGCAAATGTGGAAATCAAAAATGGTCCAAATCAAATTCAACGTGAAGATGCAAAACGCAGAATTGTAGTCGGTTTCAATGTGAGAGGACGAGATGTGCAAAGTATTGTAAACGAATTACAACAAAAAGCAGATGCACAAATTAAATATCCTTCGGGCTATTACACAACTTATGGTGGTGCTTTTGAAAATTTGAATCAAGCCAAACAACGATTAATGATTGCGGTTCCTGTTTCATTATTCTTGATATTTTTATTGTTGTTTTTTGCTTTCAATTCAGTAAAACACGGATTGTTAATTTATTCGGCTATTCCACTTTCGGCAATTGGTGGAATTTTCTTCTTGGCGTTACGCGGAATGCCTTTTAGTATTAGTTCCGGAGTTGGATTTATCGCTTTATTTGGAGTCGCCGTATTGAACGGAATTGTATTAATTTCTGAATTTAACCAATTAAAATCTGAAGGAATGACCGATTTACATCGAATTGTTTTAATGGGAACCAAAGTCCGTTTGCGTCCTGTTCTAATGACTGCTTTTGTGGCATCATTAGGATTTTTACCAATGGCAGTAAGCAATGGTGCTGGTGCTGAAGTGCAACGTCCATTAGCAACAGTAGTTATTGGCGGATTGATGATTGCTACTTTCTTAACATTGTTTGTACTTCCAATTTTATATGTGCTATTTGAAAAAGGTGTGAATCTGAATCCATTCAAAAAAAGTACAATTGTTACTATAGTTTTAATTTCGCTTTCATTTTATAATGCAAACGCACAAACTTCTATTACGCTTCAAAATGCAATAGAAACATCTTTAAAAAACAATTCAACCGTTAAAAGTGAACGTTTAAAAGCCGATTACCAACAAAAGTTAATCAAAACAGCAACCAATCTTCCTGTGACAAATGTAGTAGCTGATTATGGACGGATTAATAGTTTTTACAATGATAATAGAGTTGGAATTTCGCAATCTTTCAACTTCCCAACGGTTTATTCGAGACAGAAAAAACTCTTCAATGAAGAATGGAAAATAGCAACTTTAACTGTTGTAATGAAAGAAGCCGAACTTAAAAAAGCGGTTACTCAAACTTTCTACTCGCTAATTTATCTGAATGAAAAAGAAAAATTGCTTCAAAAAAGTGATACCATTTTTTCGGAATTTCTAAAAAAATCAGATTTGCGATTTAAAAAAGGAGAAAGTAATATCTTAGAAAAAACAACTGCAGAAACGCAGCGTGGCAACATCAAATTGCAATTACTTCAATTGCAACAAGAAAAAGAAGTAATGAAAAGTCAGTTTCAATTGCTTTTGAATTCTGAAACAAATTATATTCCAAAAGTCGATAATTTTAAGTTGATTTTAGATAAGACTATTGACAGTACTTTGGTTGCGCAACATCCAAATCTAAAAGTTTTAGAACAACAAAAGAAAGTGAGTTTGGCATCAACTCAATTAGAAAAATCTAAATTGCTTCCTAGCTTAACATTGGGTTACAACAATACTTCTATAACGGGAACTGGAGCTAATGATGTTATTTATGATAAATCTGCTAGGTTTCAATCGGCGCAAGTAGGACTTGGAATTCCATTGTTTGGTGGTTCACAAAAAGCAAAAATTGCAGCTTCAAAAATTGCAGAAACCATTACTGAAAATGAATACCAAAAAGAAAAAATGGTGTTAGAAAAACACTATCAAAATGCCTTTTCTCACTATCAAAGCAATCTTGAAAAGTTAGATTATTTTGAAAAAACGGCACTTCCAAATGCTAAAACAATTACAGAAACTGCCAACAAACAATTCTATAATGGTGATATTAATTATCTGGATTGGGTTATGCTCATCAATCAAAGTATCAACATCAAAAACAATTATATTGATACCGTAATCAATCATAATGAAACCATTATTGAACTCAATTACCTTACTTCAAAATTATAAAAAATGAAAAATATATTCATCATATCAAGTCTAATGTTGCTCCTTATTGGTTGTAATTCCAAGAAAGAAGAGCAAACTTCTGAAGCAACAACTAATGCTAATTTAGTTTCAATTTCGGATGCACAATTAAAAAATGCCACAATAGAAACTGGTAAATTAGAACAAAAAAGCATTTCATCAACCTTAAAAGTTACTGGGAAAATTGATGTTCCACCTCAAAATATGGTTTCGGTAAGTATGCCGCTTGGAGGTTATTTAAAAACCACCAAATTGCTTCCTGGTTTACACATTTCAAAAGGTGAAGTTATTGCAACAATGGAAGACCAACAATACGTGCAATTACAACAAGATTATTTGACTACAAAATCAAAATTATATTTTGCCGAAAAAGAATACCAACGTCAAAAAGAATTAAATCAAAGTCAAGCAAGCAGTGATAAAGTCTATCAACAAGCTGATTCCGATTACAAAACCTTGAGAATTACCTTAAGTGCTTTGGGAGAAAAACTGCGATTGATTAATGTAAATCCGAGTTCACTTTCTGAAAAAAACATTTCCAAAAGCGTTAATATTTATGCGCCAATCAACGGATTTGTATCAAAAGTAAATGTCAATATTGGGAAATATGTTAATCCCGCCGATGTATTGTTTGAACTTATAAATCCTTCAGATATTCATTTGAATCTAAAAATATTTGAAAAAGACATTACCAAATTAGCTATTGGACAAAAATTAATGGCATACACCAACAATCAACCCGATAAAAAATACCATTGTGAAATTATTCTAATCAGCAAAGATTTATCTATTGATGAACATACTGCCGATGTGCATTGTCATTTCGAAAATTATGACAAAACACTTTTACCAGGAATGTATATGAATGCGGAAATTGAAGTAAAAAGTAATGATGCCTTAACACTGCCAAAAGCAGCTGTTGTAAATTTTGAAGGAAAAGAATATATCTTTGTAGTAGTCAACAAAAATAAGTTTCAAATGACCGAAGTAAAAACAGGAAATTCTGAAAATGGATTTATTGAAATTTTAGATAATGAGCAATTAACTAAAAATGCAATTGTTACTAGAGGAGCTTACACCCTATTAATGAAATTAAAAAATAAAGCAGATGAATAACGAAGAAAACTACCAAGAACAGCATTTAAAAAGTTCCGAATTTATAACCGATATGGTTATTGGAATGAGTGATGGTTTAACCGTTCCGTTTGCCTTGGCTGCTGGATTGAGTGGTGCAGTTGATAGCAACGCCATCGTTATTACTGCTGGAATTGCTGAAATTGTTGCCGGATGTATAGCCATGGGATTAGGTGGATATCTTGCTGGAAAAACAGAACAAGAACACTACGAAAGCGAACTAAAAAGAGAATATTTTGAAGTGGACAATTACCATCAAAAAGAAATTGACGAAGTAAAAGAAATCTTTGCCGATTATGGAATTGACGAAGCGGGACAAACATTAATTGCAAATCAACTCGCTAAAGATAAAGATAAATGGGTAGATTTCATGATGAAATTTGAATTAGGGTTAGAAAAACCACATCCAAAAAGAGCCCGAAATAGTGCTTTAACTATTGGAATTGCTTATTTTGTGGGTGGACTTTTACCATTAACAGCCTATTTCTTTACTGATACTCCAAAAGAAGGATTGATTGTTTCAGCAATTATAACAACGGTTTGTTTATTTGTTTTTGGTTACTTCAAAAGTAAAGTAACTGGACAACCTCCAATAAAAGGAGCTTTAAAAGTTACAGCAATTGGGCTTGTTGCAGCAGCGGCTGCATTTGGAATTGCTAAATTAGTTGGTTAATCAAAATTATATTACAATTATGAGCTCTAATTAATTTTAGGGCTTTTTTTATGGCTCTTAATAACTTTTCAAAAGTCTATCATCTATTTGACTATCATCTATTATCTAAAAAACATATCTTTGCAGCATTATAATTTTTAACTACATAAAATGTCTAACATTCAACAACTACAAGATTTAACAACACAAGTACGAAGAGACATTCTTCGTATGGTTCATGCTGTAAATTCAGGTCATCCAGGAGGTTCTTTGGGTTGTACCGAGTTTTTAGTTTCGCTTTACCAAGAAGTAATGAACAGAAAAGAAGGTTTCGATATGAATGGAATTGATGAAGATTTATTCTTCCTTTCAAACGGTCATATTTCACCTGTTTTTTACAGTGTTTTAGCTCGAAGTGGCTATTTCCCAGTATCGGAATTAGCAACTTTCAGAAAATTAAACACGCGTTTGCAAGGACATCCAACAACTCACGAAGGTTTACCAGGAATTAGAGTAGCTTCGGGTTCGTTAGGACAAGGATTATCGGTTGCAATTGGCGCTGCTCAGGCAAAAAAACTAAACAATGACAATCATTTGGTTTTTGCTCTTACAGGTGATGGCGAACTACAAGAAGGTCAAAACTGGGAAGCTATAATGTATGCTTCTGCAAAAAATGTTGACAATCTTATTGCAACTGTTGATTATAACCGTCAACAAATTGATGGTTCAACTAAAGATGTATTGAACATGGGCAACTTGAAAGCTAAATTTGAAGCTTTCGATTGGGATGTTTTAGAAATAACTGATGGAAACAATAATGAAGCAATTATTGCTGGAATGAAAGAAGCCAAATCAAGAACCGGAAAAGGGAAACCTGTTTGTGTAATTCTTCATACCGAAATGGGTAATGGTGTAGATTTTATGATGCATACTCATGCTTGGCATGGAAAAGCGCCAAGTGATGAACAATTAGCAAATGCTTTAGGACAAAATCCAGAAACTTTAGGAGATTATTAATTTAGTGTTCAGTAGTATGACTTAAATATTAAAAATAAATATTGAAGGTATATATTAGATATTAAGAATAATCATTTATTATAAAAAAAAACTTTGTGACTTCGCGCCTTAGCGGCAAAAAAATATAAAATGAAAAAATATACAAATACAGGAAGTAAAGATACCCGTTCAGGATTTGGTGCAGGAATGACCGAATTGGGACAAAAAAATGAAAATGTTGTTGCACTTTGCGCCGATTTAATTGGTTCGTTAAAGTTTGACGATTTCAAAAAAAATCATCCAGAACGCTTTTTCCAAATTGGAATTGCTGAAGCAAATATGATTGGAATTGCTGCTGGATTAACTATTGGTGGGAAAATTCCTTTTACTGGAACATTTGCTAACTTTTCTACAGGAAGAGTTTATGATCAAATTCGTCAATCAGTAGCATATTCAGATAAAAATGTAAAAATTTGTGCTTCTCACGCAGGTTTAACTCTTGGTGAAGACGGAGCAACACACCAAATATTAGAAGATATTGGTTTAATGAAAATGTTGCCTGGAATGACTGTAATCAACACTTGCGATTACAACCAAACTAAAGCAGCAACTTTAGCATTAGCCGATCATCATGGTCCAGCTTATTTGCGTTTTGGACGTCCAGTTGTGCCTAATTTTATGCCTGCTGATGAACCATTCGTAATTGGAAAAGCCATCTTATTAAACGAAGGAACAGATGTAACTATTATCGCAACCGGACATTTAGTTTGGGAAGCATTAATTGCAGCAGAAGCATTAGAAGCAAAAGGAATTTCGGCAGAAGTAATAAACATTCACACAATTAAACCATTAGATGAAAAAGCAATTCTAAAGTCGGTTGTTAAAACTGGTTGTGTGGTTACTGCAGAAGAGCACAACATTCTTGGTGGTTTAGGTGAAAGCGTTGCAAGAACACTCGCTTTAAATAATCCAACACCACAAGAGTTTGTTGGCGTTCAAGATTCATTTGGCGAAAGCGGAACTCCAGAACAATTAATGGAGAAATACAAACTTAACAATCAAGCAATTGTTGAAGCAGTTGAAAGAGTGATTAAGAGAAAATAATTTTTTCTACAAAATATCAAATCCGTCTAGTTTTTCAATTAGACGGATTTTTTGTTTCAATGCAATCCAGAAACTTCTGTAAAACCTGCGGTAATCAATATTATTAAAATGAAAAAAGTCTTCTCAAATAAATGAAAAGACTTTTGTCGGGGTGGCAGGATTCGAACCTGCGGCCTCCTGCTCCCAAAGCAGGCGCGATAACCGGGCTACGCTACACCCCGAAAGCGAGTGCAAATATAAAACTAAATATCAGTTCTCAAAATCTTTTGCAACAATAATTCATATTTATTTTAAAATAGTTTTTTCTAATTAGTTTCTATAAATTTATTTTAATAAAAACTTACATTTGCACTACTTAAAACAAACAAACAATGTCAGATACAATTGAAAAAATAAAATGTCTAATAATAGGTTCTGGTCCTGCTGGTTATACAGCAGCAATTTATGCAGCTAGAGCTAATATGAATCCAGTTTTATACCAAGGAACGCAACCTGGTGGTCAATTAACCACAACAAATGAAGTAGAAAACTGGCCTGGAAATCCTGAAGGAATAACTGGTCCGCAAATGATGGTTGGTATTGAAGAACAAGCCAAACGCTTTGGAACTGATGTTCGTGATGGTTGGGCTACAAAAGTAGATTTCTCTGGTGATGTTCATAAAGTATGGATTAACGATGACAAAGAAATTCACTGTGAAACGGTAATTATTTCAACTGGTGCAACGGCTAAATATTTAGGTCTACCATCAGAGCAACATTATTTGAATATGGGTGGTGGCGTATCTGCTTGTGCGGTTTGCGACGGATTTTTCTATAGAAATCAAGAAGTTGTAATTGTTGGCGCTGGAGATTCTGCATGTGAAGAAGCGCATTATTTATCTAAATTGTGTAAAAAAGTTACCATGTTAGTTAGAAGTGAAAAATTTAGAGCTTCTAAAATTATGGAACAACGTGTTAGAAATACTGAGAATATTACAATTTTAATGAACCATGATACAGTTGAAGTTCTTGGTGACGGACAAGTAGTTACAAGTGTTAAAGCATTAAACAAAACTACTAACGAAAAATTTGAAATTCCTGCAACTGGATTTTTCGTAGCCATTGGTCACAAACCCAATACTGATATTTTCAAAGATTATTTAACTCTTGACGAAACAGGTTATATTATTAATATACCCGGAACTTCTAAAACAAATGTTGCAGGGGTTTTTGTTGGTGGTGATGCTGCTGACCACGTTTACAGACAGGCAATTACTGCTGCTGGAACTGGCTGTATGGCTGCATTGGATGCTGAACGTTATTTGGCTGCTAAGGAGTAATTTGCCACGAAGTCACGCAGTTTTTTAACAAGATAAATTATAGAAGCTGTTCCTTTTTGGAATGGCTTTTTTATTTATAAAAATATCTTTTGAAAACTGAATTAGTGTTTAAAGATTACTATTTAGCCCTGATAGGAATGAAAATCTTTTCTTTTGTTGCCTTCGAGAACCTCAGGCAACAAAAGAAAAGATTGTAATGGATAGCAGGAACAAGGAAACCAAAAACACCCTAGCCATCCGCTCCAAAACAAAAAAAAACCGAACATTGCTGCTCGGTTAAATTGTATTGAATGACTGAATTTAATCATTCATAGAAGTTAAAAACTCTTCGTTATTTCTAGTTTTTTTGATTTTATCGTTTATAGTATCCATGGCTTCTACTGGATTCATATCGGCTAAGAATTTACGTAGAATCCACATTCTTTTCAATGTATTTGGATCTAATAATAAATCGTCTCGACGCGTACTTGACGATGTCAAATCGATAGCTGGGAAAATTCTACGATTCGCAATTTTTCTATCCAATTGCAATTCCATATTTCCTGTTCCTTTAAATTCTTCGAAGATTACTTCGTCCATTTTAGAACCAGTTTCGGTTAATGCTGTTGCGATAATACTCAATGAACCGCCATTTTCAACATTACGAGCTGCTCCAAAGAACCGTTTTGGTTTTTGTAATGCATTAGCGTCAACACCTCCACTCAACACCTTACCAGATGCAGGCTGAACAGTATTATAAGCTCTTGCCAAACGTGTAATAGAATCTAATAAAATCACAACATCATGACCGCATTCTACCAAACGTTTTGCTTTTTCGAGAACGATATTTGCAATTTTAACATGTTCTAATGGTTCTCTATCAAATGTAGAAGCTATTACTTCGCCACGAACACTACGTTGCATGTCGGTAACTTCTTCTGGACGTTCATCGATCAATAAAACGATTAGATAAACCTCTGGATGATTGGCAGCAATGGCATTGGCAATGTCTTTCAATAACATTGTTTTACCTGTTTTTGGTTGTGCCACAATCATTCCACGTTGTCCTTTTCCGATTGGTGAAAATAAGTCGATAATTCTAGTTGAAGTACTCGCTTGTTTATCGGCAATATTAAATTTTTCTTGTGGAAATATTGGTGTTAAGTGTTCAAAAGAAACTCTATCACGAACTACTTGTGGATCATGACCGTTTATTTTTAAAACTCTAACTAAAGGAAAGAATTTTTCACCTTCTTTTGGCGGACGCACTACTCCTTTTACTGTATCTCCAGTTTTTAATCCAAACAAACGAATTTGTGATGTTGATAAATAAATATCATCTGGCGAAGCTAAATAATTGTAATCTGACGAACGCAAAAAACCATAGCCATCGGGCATCATTTCAAGAACACCTTCACTTTCTATAATTCCGTCAAATTCATAATCGGCATCACGAAAGTTTGGGCTTTTTTTAGCTTTAAAGTTCGGGTTTTGGTTGGGATTACCATTTCCGTTTTGATTCGGATTCTGGTTCGGATTTTTATGCTTTTGGTTTGGATTTTGATTCGGGTTTTGAGGTTTTACAGGAGCATTTTCTGTGTTTTCAGTTGTATTTTCAACCACTGAATTTTCTTCTTTTGAAGTTTCTTCGTTAGTTGCTTCATCAGTAGGTTGCTCTTCTGAAGCTGATTTTACTGGCTTAACAAACTTTGATTTCTTTTGAAACTTTTCAGCTTTTTGGTGAACCTCTTGAACTTCAATGATTTCAGCCTCTTCTTCAAATGGCATCGTTTTAGCAACTGGTGTATCTGAAAATAAATCTTTTGATTTTTTCTCTATTTTAAGTTTTCCTTCAGGAACAATTCTAGCTCTTTTTGCTTTTTCGTCTTTTGTAACAATTACTGCTTCTTCAGGTTTTTCGTTAGATGACGTAGCTTGATGCGTCAAAATTTGCTCAATTAAAGCTTCTTTTTTTACACCGTTAAATTTTATGGTTTTTGCCAATTTGGCAATTTCTTGAAGTTCAGATAACTTCATTCCTTTTAATGCAGAACTATCAAACATAAATGTTTATATATTTTTTTTGGTAATTGAGTGACAATACAAAATGTGGGTGATTTTTTCTAGTGAAACATCCGTGTTTTTGAAGTACTTACGGATTTGTTATGCAATAATACGAATAAATTTCATTCAAGCAATAGTTTTTTAAAAAAAGAAAATATATTTTTGCTTCATAAATAAGTAATAATGTTACAACGAATTCAAACTATATATTTAACGATTGTATTTGTACTTGCAGGAATTCTTCCGTTTGTTTTTCCGTTATGGAAATTAGCTGATGGAAAAGAATTTTATTTTATGAGTATAATGGCGTATCAAATACTATTTGGTTTGAGTACAACTCTGGCTTTATTAAGTATACTATCCTTTAAAAAAAGACAACAACAATTTGTATTTAACAGATTGAATATGATATTAAATTTAATTTTATTAGGATTATTTGTTTATCGTTCACTAAATGTATCTGGAGAAACTCCTGCAGTTTCTGAGAAAGGTATTGGGATGTTTCTTCCTATCATTTCTATCGTAATGTTAGTTTTGGCCAACAAAGCTATTAAGAAGGATGAAGATCTCGTAAAATCTGTTGACCGATTGAGATAAACCTATAAACTTAGTTTATTAGTGCGAAGAAAATCCTGAACGAAAGTTTGGGATTTTTTTGTTGTGCATAGGGACAGGTCGCGACCTTTCCCTACCGATTGTCTATTTCAATAATTTCTAATTTCTGAATTTTATCGCCATCGATTTCAAATCGAAGCATTGTTCGCACTTGATGAAAACCATAAATTCCGCAGGCACCAGGATTCATGTGAAGTAAATTCAAACTTTTATCAAATTGTACTTTTAAGATGTGTGAATGTCCGCAAATAAATAACTTAGGCGGATTCAATTTCAATGCTTCTCGAATTGCCTGATTGTATTTTCCAGGATAACCGCCAATATGCGTAATCCAAACGTCAACGCCTTCGCACATAAACCGATTGTTTAATGGGAATTCCATTCGGGCTTTGTCATCGTCAATGTTACCATAAACCGCTCGAAGTGGTTTTAGTTTTTTTAAAGTATCTGTAACAGTCAAATCACCAATATCACCAGCATGCCAAACCTCATCGGCTTGATTTACATATTTTAAAATAGTAGCATCAATATGACTGTGCGTATCGGAAAGTAAGAGAATCTTTTTCAAATTTAAGGTGCTAAGTTTTGAGATACTCAGGCTCTGAGTTTTTTTGTATACTACTAAATTTAAGATTGTAAATATAGTAAATGAAATTATGATAACTTTAAACATCCAATTAAAAACCTTTGTACCTTTGCAACTTTGAATCTTAGAACCTAAAAAAATTGAGATACTTTATAGAATTTGCTTACAAAGGAACTAATTATCACGGATGGCAGTATCAGCCGAATGCAACTTCTGTTCAAGAAACTTTGACTAAAGCGCTTACTACAATTTT
>CANCFZ010000037.1 GCA_947377425.1 Flavobacteriaceae bacterium | reverse complement strand
TTAATGCCCTCAACGGATTATTGGTTCACAGTAGATTATAACGAAGTCGATGCACTCAAACAATTTAAAGCACACTTTTCATTAAAAAGATAATAGAATTAGTTAATAATGAGCCCGATTTTTTGTCGGGCTCATTTGTTTAAGGCAACCTATAAAAATTTATCAATTATTTACCTTTTAATAATGAAAAAGCTTAAAAAACACAATTGCTAACTATTTTCAGTAACAATTTTATCCTTCTATTTACTATATTTGTTTTCAAATTTATCACTTTGAAAAAAAGCCTTCCTTTTTTTTCCTATCTCTTCCATCCCATATTCATTCCGCTATTGGGAACAGGATTTTATATTCTTTTTAGTGATAATTATTATGTTAAAGAGCAGTATTTTCTATTGTTGTTTCAAGTAGTTATTATTACTTTTTTTCTGCCGTTTGCCTTTTTCTATTTGCTACGAACTTTTGGCAAAGTAGATACCATTATGCTTTCGGATGCCTCACAACGAAAAATTCCGCTGTTGATGCAAATTGCTTTGACATTTATCTTAATCAGTAAAAGTGTGACTGTTGATCGATTTCCTGAATTGTTTTTCTTCTTTTTGGGAGGTATTGGAAGTACCATGATTGCATTTGCATTGCTCTTTGCAAAGATAAAAGCCAGCATTCACATGATTGCTATGAGTGCCTTGAGTTTCTTTGTTATTGGTATGAGTATTCACTATGAGTTGAACATTATTTATACTATTGCAGCATTGTTTTTAACTACTGGGATTGTTGCTACATCGCGTCTAGCCATGAAAGCTCACAGTATAGAAGAGCTGCTAATAGGTTATGTTTCTGGAATGTTACCGCAGGTGGTGCTTTGGGTAATTTGGCTATAGAATATAAAATTGTAACCCTATATTAAACGTATTCATCTTGGTAGATTCACCATTAATAACCGCCGATTTAAAGATAGGGCTGAGTCCGTAATAAGCATAGAAATTCCAAGTATTCCACCCTGCAGCTAGATAACAACCGTATTGTAGTTTGTTAAAATCAGCATTTCCTTTATAAATTACCGTTTGAATATCATTTGCAAATTTGTATCGGTCGCCTACCAAATAACTCATTTTAAATCCGGTGTAAATGCGCCAAAAAATATGACTTTCGGGTGTTGAAGCTCTCCATCTAAACTCTATTGGCAAATCAATATAATGAAGTGAAAGTTTGTTCTTGTCGTAATAAACATCAGAGGAAATAAACTGATAATTATAGGTTTCTCCTCCATAAGGTTTAGAAATATATAAATTATCGTTTAAAATATTTAAAGAATATCCTAATCCAACAGCAACGGCAAATGTTCTATTTTTGTTGATAGGCATATCTCTTAAAAAACCGATCGAAAAACCAGAAGAAAATTTGTTCTGACGTAGTCCTTTCAAATTTTGAAGTTTGTTATAAGTGAAATTCAAATAAAACTGATCTTCTCTATACAACGAATCGACAACTGCTTTTTTTTCCACAACTTCTTCTTGCGCAAAAGCACCAAAAAATACAAATAAGGTTAGTATGGGGAAATAAAAACGCATGAAAAATAAATTTAATTTATATCGTTTGACACAAATACGACACAAAATATCGTTGATTTTATAATAATTCCCTTTAGGCATAAAGCATAGCAAGGAATTAGCAGAGAGGAAGGGATTCGAACCCTCGATATGTTGCCATATACACGCTTTCCAAGCGTGCGCCTTCAGCCACTCGGCCACCTCTCTAAATATTTATAATGCAAAGAACAATAAAAAATAGCAATAAACAAAGCGTAAGTTTAAACCATTTCGCCTCGAAGCGAAGTTTCAAAAATAGTTTTAAAAACATTGGGAGCTACTTTTTGACCAAGTAAGTACATCAGTTTTGTAATTGCTGCTTCGGTGGTAATATCTTTTCCAGAAATGACACCTATTGTTTTTAATTGTGTGCTGGTTTCATATTGTCCCATGCTAACACTTCCGCCAGAACATTGTGTAACATTGACAACATGTAAACCGTCTTTGATGGCTTTCTTTAATATCTTGATAAACCATTCTTCGGTAGGTGCATTACCCGAACCGTAGGTTTCTAAAACAATTCCTTTTAGATTAGGAATCGCCATTATTGCCGACAAAACAACCTCATTAATTCCAGGAAACATTTTTACAACCACCACATTATCATCCAATTCTTTGTGAACCACAAACTTTTTAGTCTGTTTAGGAAAAAGCAAATTAGAATTAACATTCAAATGCACACCCGATTCTACCAAAGGCGCATAATTAGGCGACGTAAAAGCATTGAAATGTTCGGCGTTTATTTTAGTAGTTCTATTACCTCGGTATAATTTGTATTCAAAATAAAGACATACTTCGTGTACTATCGATTTTCCTTTTTGTTGTAAAGAAGCAATTTGAATAGCGGTAATTAAATTTTCTTTAGCATCCGTACGTAAATCTCCAATAGGCAATTGCGAACCTGTGAACACTACAGGTTTGTTGAGATTCTCTAACATAAAACTCAATGCCGATGCCGAATAGGACATCGTATCAGAACCATGAAGCACCACAAAGCCATCAAATTTGGTGTAATTTTCTTCAATAACAGAAGCTATTTGAACCCATTTCTCAGGATTCATATTCGAAGAATCGATAGGTTTTTCAAAGGAGAATGTTTCGATATCGCAATCCAACTGTTTAATCTCAGGGATTTTTTCTAATAACTTTTTAAAGTTGAATGCTTTTAAAGCACCAGTCTTAAAATCTTTCATCATACCGATGGTTCCACCAGTATAAATCAGCAATATGTTAGGTTTAGATTGCATTTTCGTATTTAGACTTATTCACCACAGGATTGGCATACATATTCAAGAATCCTTCCATCATGACATCGTTAGAACAATCGATTTTCATTTCCAATCTACGCTCGAATAATGATTTCTCATTTTCTGTATAATGAATGCTGTATTTATCTGTTTTATATAAAATATCGTAAGCAATATAATTAGTTGGCCACAATTTGTAGGATTGCAAAATCGAATCGTCAATTGCTTGTGCCAAAGCTTGAACTTGTTTGTTGTTATTGTCGTTTTCTGCTGCGATAGCGTCAATTTCTTTATCCAAAACATCGCCTACATGAATGTGAATGCGTTTTTTCTGACCAATAATTCCACTTAATAATGTAATAAAATCTTCGTTTTTCTCTTTTACATACGTTTCTGCTTTGGCTTCTGCCATCAATTGTGGCATTTTCAAAGCATCTGTCGGATCGTATTCATACGAAATTGATACTGGAACAATCTTAATCTTCTTGAAATAATCCATAAGATTAGCTTCATCAGAACCCATACCCAGCATTTTTAAAACGCCCGAATGTGTTGCGTCGTTTCCGTCTTTGGTTCTTCCTTCACGTTGCGCAATCCAAACCGAACGATTTTCACGTAGTAATAGTTGCCCAATATATTCAGCCATCAACTTAGAGCTTTGCAATAATTCTCTCGGTGGTAAACCTCTTTGAACTAAGAAGTTTCTGTTTAGTTTAGATAATTTTAAAAGGAACTCTTTCTTTACCAAATTATCTCCAATTGCCGATGCTGTCATCACCAAACCATGGTCAAACAAGCAAACATTGAGCAATGAAGTATCTAAAATAATATCTCTGTGATTGGAAATAAATAGATACGAAGTGTTTTTTTCTAATGTATCAAATCCAGAAGTTGTCAATCCTTCTGATGATTTTTCCAATACTTTTTGAACCGATTGGTAGATAAAGTTGCATTGAAAATCACGAATAGAATGGGTTCTTTTCAGTTGTTCTTTCCAAACCTCATCATCAACATCTGGGAAGGTGAAATTCATTATCGCCTTCATCATCGGGTTATTTAGACACGCGCGAATTCCTTCATTCACTTCACTGTCATAATAGGGACGAATTGCATCAAATTTCTGCATTAGGCTTCTAATTTTTTATAAGAACAAAAGAACAAAAAAAATATGACTTTTTGATTGTTTTATGGTTAAATCCCAAAAATAGCTTTAGAATTCGCTGTAGTAATTCGGGCAATTTCTTCAATGGGCAATTTATAAATCTCTGCTAATTTATAAGCCACTAAAAGTGTGTAACTGCTTTCATTTCGCTTTCCGCGATGTGGCGCTGGAGCTAAATAAGGTGAATCAGTTTCCAATACAATATGCTTCAAATCAATTTCGTTTAAGAATTGGTCTATCTTTCCGTTTTTAAAAGTAGCAACACCACCAATTCCGAGTTTCAATCCTAATGAAATAGCGCGTTCTGCTTGAGCCAAGTCGCCAGTAAAACAATGAAATATTCCAAATAAATCAGCTGCTTTTTCACTTTCTAAAACCTCAAAAGTTTCATCAAAAGCATCTCGACAATGAATGTTGATTCCTAATTTATTCTTTTTAGCCAATTGAATTTGATGTTTAAAAGCATATTGTTGTTCTTTCAAAAAGGTTTTATCCCAAAACAAGTCAAGACCAATTTCTCCAATTGCATAAAACTTTCTTTTGGAAAGTTCCGCTTCTACATGAGCGAGTTCTTCTAGATAATTTTCTTTCACATAAGTTGGATGCAATCCCATCATCAAGAATACATTTTCAGGAAACTGCGCTTCCAAATCATACATCTTTTGGGTATACGTAGAATCAATAGCAGGAATAAAGAAGCGGGAAACCTTAGCATCAATTGCTCGCTGAATCATTTCATTTCGGTCGTCTTGAAATTGAGAAGAATATAAATGAGTATGGGTATCTGTGAGAATCATAGTTGTTTTATTTCATTGCAAAAGTAACAAAAGAAAAAGAAAAAAGGAGGAATCCCATAATGAGATTCCTCCTTAGTCGAAATGACAACTTAGAAGAAAACTAATCTAAATCCTTCAACAATTCTTGTGCTTTATCATAATCCTCTGCATCAGCAGAAATCTGTTTTAAATAGATTTTACAATCTTCCAATTTTTTTTGCTTCAAATTGGATAATGCCAAATACCATGTTGCTTTTTCTTTATAAACCGAAGTTCCCGATTTGATATTGTTTAATAACGTTTCAGATTTTGCATAATTATCGGTTTCTATTAATGAAATAGCATAGAAGTATTGCAACTCTGGATTCTTTAAATCGGTAACCTTTTCAAATGAAGTTGCTGCTTTTTTGTAGTCTTTAGCATTGAAAGCATTTTGAGCTTCTTTCAAATTAGCATCGCCCACACTGCGTTCTACAAACATTGCCGTTTCTGGATTACTATAATCGCCATATTGTGGAATACTGTTTTGCATATAAAACCACATCCCAAACAAAACTGCAACTGAGGCTGCAACCGCATACTGCCATGGTTTGAAGGCAATAACTTTAGTTTTATTTGCTGCTTTTTCTGAAAAATGCTCTTTAGAAATAGCATCCAAATTGTTCTTAAAAGCCATCGTTTCTGATGAAAATTTGGTTTCTAAAAACTGATTAGTGTCTTTATATATTTCAAATTTCTGTTGTATATCGGCATCGTTTTGAAGTTGGTTTTCAAATTCCAATTTTTCTTCTTGCGACATTTCATTATTGAAATAGTTTTCGAATGTGATGTATAATTCTTCGTTCATGGCCTTAGTATTTTAATGATTTATATCTATTAGACTGTTGAATCATTTCGGTTAATTGTCCTGTACACAATGATTTTTTTTTGCGCACATAACCATACGTTACGTTCAGTTTTTCGGCTACTTCTTCCATCGTTTTGGTTACAAAACTTAGTTTGAGTACTTCCTGACATTTCTCTCCAAGCTTTTGAAACATTTCATCAAATAATGATTGTTTGTCATCAAAAACCTCAGTTTGAAAAGTCATTTCCTGAACCGATTCATCTATAGATACATTTTCATCTTGTAATGTTACCTCTTTGTTAGAAGATTTTTTCAATTCGTTAAGCCAACGCCTTTTGCATAACAGAAAAAAATAGGCGTCAAACGGACAGGTCAATTGCAATCCGCTAGTTTTGGCTTGATTATAAATGGTAATTAGTACTTCCTGAATAACATCTTGCGCTTGATCATCGTCGCCGTTATTTGTACGGATATAATTCTTAACTTTGGGTACATACTTTTTATATATAGCATTTATAATATTGGAATTGTTTTGTAGCAATCCATCTATATACACCTGATCGGGATGCAATTTCTTTTCGTCCATAATTACCTTATTTATTTACTTCCTACAGTTCGACCCTTAAGTCTCGAGTGGCTAATGTAAAAAAAATTAAACAATTGGGGTAACAAAGTTTTAATAGTATTGATATAAGCATATAAAGTTCATCAAATTACTTGTTTGAAAGTCGCCAAAAAAGATTTTGAAAAAAAATTAAAATCATGGGTAACAAATCAAAACAACAATTGATATAACAATAGAAGACAAAATTAATCAATAACAAAACATTAAAATTTAGAAATCATGAAATCAACGATTCACGAACACCAAAAAAACAATTTTAAAATTGTGAGTAAAACACTTAAAAACATTAGATTATTATTATTTGCATCAATTGTTTTATTCAGTTGCACTCCAAATAATGAAGAAATAAAAACTACAGCATCAGAAAATGTAGCTCCAATAAATGGAAAATATTTTTCACCTGATGAAGCATCTGCCGGAATCACTTTTAGATGGACGCCTCTAGTTCCAAAACCACAAGAACCTGTTACTTACCGATTAAAAGTTTGGCAGTTGATGCAAGGACAAAATGGAACTCAAGCCATGAGAAGTAACCAGCCAATTGTTACCAAAGATGTTGACAATATAACAGAAACAGTTGTCTCAGGAATTTATACTGGACCATGTAAACCTCCTTACTTATGCGATTTCATTTGGGTTGTTCAAACAATAAATAACAATGGAGTAGTAATGTGTGAAAGTAACCCAACAGTATTTAATTTTTAAAAATAGGGTAACAAATTAAAACAAGATTTGATATAACAATAGAAAACAAAATTAATCAACAACAAAATATTAGAAATCATGAAATCAACATTTAAAAACATCGGACTTTTAATCGTATTAGGATTAACAATTGTAAGTTGCTCAACAGGAACAACAACTCCAGTACCAGTTTCGGCTTGTAGCTCTACAAACACTATATTCAATCAATTGTATGCCAATGTAGTGGCGCTTCCAGGACATCAAAACACAGTCACTTTTGATACAGAGATTCACGAGTACACATTTACTTTTTCGCAAAATAAAACCATTTGTAGTATTGGGTACCAAAGTCAACCAGCTATTGCAGCCGTTCCGTACAAAATGGAAATTATTGACAACAACACCAACACGGTTATTTATACAGGAAACCATGTATTCTCATCTGCAAATACCAGTTATGTTTCCATTACACCAACACCAATTATCGCCAATCAATCGTATACTATCAGAAGAACAATGCTTTTAGCAAATGCAGGAAACAATTTTGCAAACATTATTGGTAGAGTTGTTAATCAACCGGGTGCCTTAGTAAGTTTCCCACAATCTTTCGGAATCATGACTATTACTGGAGCTAATTTCTATCAAAATGGCGGACCGTTAGTAAACAGAGGAATTCCTTACATCGATTTTGCTTACTATTAGTAGATACTTTTAAAAAACTTTCAAAACTGGGGTAACAAATAATTATCCCAGTTGATATAACAATATAACCTAACAATTAAAATATTAGAAATCATGAAATCAACGATTCACGAACACCAAAAAAACAATTTTAAAATTGTGAGTAAAACATTCAAAACTATCGGATTCATATTCTTATTAGTTATTACAATTAGCAGTTGCTCAACACCACCAATTCCAACACCAACACCTTCAGGATGTGTTACAACTGGAACCGATTTTCAACAATTGTATAGTGCTGTTACTGCACTTCCAGGACATTCAAACGTAGTAACTTATGACAGCGAAGTTCATTCGTATACCTTCCATTTATTTGCAACAAAAACAGTTTGTAGCATTGGTTATCAAAGTCAACCCGCCATTGCAGCTACTCCTTATGTCATTGAAATTTATGACAACACAACAAGTACTTTAGTTTATACTGGAAGTCATGTTTTTAGTAGTGCAGCAACTTCTTATGTAACTATTTCGTCTGTGACTTTAGTTGCTGGAGACTCCTATACAATTAAAAGAATTCAAACCAATTGGGGAACCAATATTGGAAACACCATTGGACGATTAGTAAGAAACAATACTGGAAATGTAGCTTTCCCTCAAGTTTATGGAAACATGAAAATTACAGGTTCTAGCTTCTATCAAAATGCAGGAACACAAACCAACTGGGCAATTCCTTTCATTGACATTGTATTTCAATAAAATTTCAAAAAAAATCAAAACTGGGGTAACAAATAAATACCCCAGTTGATATAACAACATAACCTAACAATTAAAAACATTAGAAAACATGAAATCATTAAAAAACATTAGCCTTTTACTTTTAGCATCAATTGCTTTAACAAGTTGCTCAAACGATGACAACAATCAAGTTGCCGAACCAACGATTCCTTCGGCTCAAGCATTTTCAAACCTTCAAACAACAGCTTTGAATAGTGTAACACAAAACTTCACAATGACTGCCGAAAGTGGATTGGCAACATTTACTTCTACAAACGGAGTAACAATTAAACTAAACGGAAACGGATTAAGAAAAGACGGAAACCCAGTTACTGGATTAGTTGATGTAAAATATAGCGAAGTATTTGACGGTGGAAAAATGCTAACTACAGATAAAACCACAATGGGAATGCAAGCCAACGGACAAATGGCATTAATTATTTCAGGCGGAGAATTTTACATAAATGCTACTCAAGGCGGAGTTCAATTGACTACAGTAAGCCCAATTCAATTAATAATTCCAACTTCATTAACTGGTGGGCCAAACCCAGCAATGACACTTTGGACAGGACAAGAGCCAACTGCAGGCGCAAATATGTTGGGTTGGATTGCAACCGATCCAGGACCAGTAGGAGCAATCGGAGTAATTGTAAACGGACAAGGAACAATAACTCCAGGAACATATAATGCAACTTTACCAGGATTTGGGTGGACTAATGTAGACCGTTTTTATAATGATCCAAGACCAAGAACACAACTTTTAGCAACGGTTCCTGCTGGATATGATGAAAACAACTCTGCTATTTATTTGCATTATGATGGACAAGGAAATAGCTTAGCAAAATTTGATAGATACTTAAATGCAACACAACAATTTTCTGAACATTATGGGCAAATTCCAATAGGATTAGTTTGTCACGCTATTTTTGTAACAGAAGACAATGGGCAATGGAGATATGCTATTAAATCATTCACAGTTCAATCTGGTGATATTTATAATTTCACTTTATCAGAAACTGTTTTAGGAAATCAAGCACAACTAGAAGCAGCAATAAATGCTTTACCATAAAAATAATAGTTAGGTTGATTCGGTTTTTTTTAAAGAAAGTGGTGATTATTCACCACTTTTTCTTATTTTTATAAATGCTAATCAACCCTCTTATTATGAAAAAATTAGTTTTATTATTACTTTTAGTGACTTCGTTAATGTTCTCACAAACAAAAGCAAAAGATACCCTTACTCGAAAAGCCACTATAGGTTATGACAAAAAAGCAAATCAAGTGTCATTCAAAGCCGATACACCTCCATTAAATCAAGTCTCGGGCGCTCCTCCTGCAAGTTACAGTTACTTCTGGGAATTTGGAGACGGTAGTTATAGCAAAGTAAAAGAACCCAAAAAAGTATATAAAAAGAAAGCCGATTTCAAAGTAAATCTTGCCGTAACCAACAATTATGACAATGGAAAACCACCAACAACGCGCCCTAAAACAGTTGCTGTAACCGAAATCACCGATGATAAATCGGATGAAATTGCTTCCATTGAAACCGAAGAAGGATTCAAACTATTTAGCAATCGAGAACCCGTTCCAGAAGAAGAAATGGTGGTTGTGATGAGTTATCAAAACCTTTTGAATTATGTTTCCAGCGGAAAACTTTATTTATTCTACAACGACAAAGAATTCAAAAAGAAAAACTTTGAACTACTAGAAACCCGAACTCATTTCGGAGAAAAAGAAGTGCAAGAAAATGGAGTTGCTTGCGTGGATGAACTCAATAATTTATATCAAAATGTAGCTTCTGCAAATGATTATCCATCGTTTAGAAATTCATTCACAACCGACGATGAAAACCTCGAAATGACTTTAGCAGAAAGCAAAGCCTTATTTTCTGATGTGAAAATTTTAGAATTTGACAACATGAACGCTAAAGAAACACGCAACATTTTCATGACGTTCAAAACCACACCCGAAATGATTAAAGATACGAGTGCCACAGTAAAAATGCGTGGTGTTTATGTTCCCGATAGAAATTACAAAAACCACAAAAAGAAAACCCTCGAAATGGAAATCGTGACTTCCCACGATCCAAACAAAATGTCGAGTAACGGAACGTCTATCAATTACCGATTGGTGCGATTGAAAACCACCAATTTCAAAACTCGCTTTCAAAATAATGGCGAAGGTCCAGCAAGAACCATTCGTTTAGAAACCGATATTCCCGAAATGTTCGATAAGAAAACCTTGCAAATTGTAGACAGTTATCCAAAATGTCCAATTTGTCCCAAAGGCGAAAACGTGACGTACAGTTGCATCGACACCATCATAAAAAAAGACCAAATTCATTTCACCTTCAAAAATATTTATCTTCCTGGAAGCAACCAAAAGAATGTTATGGAACGCGATTCCACTAAAGGATTTGTAAAATATTCGATGAAATTTGCCAAAGATTTTCACAAGGTTAAAACCAAAAGCAAAACATCTATTTTCTTTGACAAAAATGAACCTGTAATTACCAATTATGCGGTAACAAAATTCAAACCCGGAATTTCAATCGGAGCCAAAGCAGGATATAATTATTTTGCCAAACAAGATAATGCCCAAAGCTATTTCTTGGGAGCAACTATTTCGCCATACAAATCCTATCGTTTTTATTGGCAATCCGAAGTATATTTCAATCATCTCGAAACAGGCGGAACAACGACGCTGTCAGATGTAACGTTGCAACAACTAAATCCTCCAATTATCTTAAGCAACGGAACTGTTGTTGATGCTGCTTATGTTCAAACTTCAAGCAATACTAAAATTACAAGAAATTTTATTGATATAGTTCCTGCATCATTGCGATACAACATCAATAATTACATTGGCATTGGTGCTGGCCCTCAATTTTCGCTTATTATGAGTGAAAAAACAGCCTATGAACGATACAAAAAATACTATGCTTTAGATTTTAATCATACTCCACCAACTCAAGGCGATGAAATACCAAGCTTAGAAGAAAACTATTCTTCAACGTCAACAATGACTCCTTTTAGAAAAGTGCAAGGAAGTATTTTTGCCGATGTTACGTTTGGTTTTGCTAGAATTGGTCCAAGTTTGGGAGTTAGATATTATAAAAACTTCGTACAAGGTTTTGATTATTGCCAGTTTTATGCTATCTATAAATTTTAAATGATTTAATCACAAAAGGCACAAAAGATTTAGTTTCATTTTGTGCCTTTTGTAACCTTTTGTGCCTTAAAAATTTCCATGCGAAAATTACTCTTCATATTCTTCTTCACTCAATTAACATTTTCTCAAAGTAAACCCATTACTTTAGAAGATAAAATCTACAATTCCGTTGATGTTTTTGTAGCCAATCCGAATGAAAGAAATTTAAAGAGTTTGGAAATCTTTGAAAAAAGCATTTCGACTGCGCTCAATGTGACAAAATCAAAACCCGAACTCCTAGCTTTCGTAATATTAAAATGCAACAAAGGCTATTATCAAAATGAATTTGGACTAACCAATAAAGCCATCGAAAGCTACGAATCGGCTTGGCGTTTGTATGATAAAAACAAACTTTCAAATTACGACATCATAGAAAACTGCCTTAAAAAACTAGGCAATCTTTATACCATTATTGGCGATTACGACAACGCCGAAAACACCATAAAACAATACTTCTACACCGCTAATATCGAAAACAACCAACCACTAAAATACACCGCAATAAATAACCTTTGCATCGTTTATCAAAAAACAGGAAGAACAAACCAAGCCATTAATTTACTTGAAAAAACACTTCAATCTCAAAATTTATCCAATGCCCAAAAGGGAATGTTATGGAATAATTTAGGCAATAATTATTTAACAATTAACAAGAGTGACAAAGCAGGAATCTGCTATGGAATTTCAATTAAGTTTCTAAAAGATGCGAATGAAACCATGTCTTTGGCAAACTCATTCATAAACACAGCGCTTGTAAACAATGATTTCAGCTCGTTTGAACAAGCCAAAACACTTTTCTTCCAAAACAAAAAAGCAACAACCCGATCAATCGCAAAGTTATATTATGACGAAGCCTCGTTGTATTATGAAAACAACAAATTCTCAGAAGCGCAAAAGTCGCTTTGCCAAGTATTCAAAACACTAATTCCAAATTATTCCAACAAAAACAACAATCTGCCTAATGTAAATTCACTCTATGCCGAGAACACATTGTTAGACGCTTTAGATTTACAAGCCGATCTATTCATAACACAAAACCAACCTAAAAAAGCATTAGAATCCTACCAACTTGCCTTTCATATTGAAGACCTATTCCAATTGCTTTTGGTCTATGAAAACTCTAAAATAATAACGGAAATTAGAAACCGAAACCGCACCGAAAAATGTCTAGCTATATACTATTCGCTCTATCAAAAAGACAAGAAAACAGCTTACATCGAAAGTGCTTTTACGCTACAAGAACAAACTAAAGCAGCGGTTCTAAAAGCGGCAATCAACAAAAACAAAACCACTTCCAAAGAAGAAAAAATCATACAAGAACAACTCCAAAATTGGAACACAATAATCATCAAACAACAACAAAAACTAGAAAACGCCAACATTGCAACAATCAATTTTGCCATCAAAAAACAAAATGAATTGATGCTTTTATTAAAATCGAAAGAATCTAAAACAACAAAAATATCCAAAAAAGAATTCGACATAAAAGAGTTATACGCCAAACTTGAAAATGACAACGCCATTATGGTGGACTATTTTTATGGTGTCCAAACAATTTATGTATTCACCATTAAACAAAACAAAATTGCCGTAAAAACCATAAACAATAGCGATACAACAACGCCAAAAATCGTTCAATTCATTGATTTATTTTCTAACGCAACAACCATTTCTAACAATCCGTCAGAATACAATCACTATGCAAACGTTGCTTATAAAACGGTACAACTACCCAAAAAATCATGCCACAAAAACCTTATCATAATTCCCGATGGTGTTTTAACTTTCTTGCCCTTTGAAGCCTTAATTACCCAAAGAACCACAACCACCAACTTTGCCAAAATGCACTATCTACTCAATGATTTTGCCATCGGATACAACAATTCCGCGACATTTTATCTAAATACCATTCCGTTTCAACATCAAAAAGAAAACGTTTTGGGCATCTTCCCCATATTCAAAAACTCGCCTTTAGAACTCACCTTCTCCCAAAAAGAATTAGAAAATCTAAAAGACAATTTCAAAGGAACTTATTTTGAAGGCAACAAAGCAACCTTCCAAAACTTTAAATCAAAAGCTATTAACTATTCTATACTACACCTTTCTACACACGCCTCATCGGGCGACATTGAAGAACCAGCAAGCATCAAATTTTACGACCAAGAAATCCTATATTCCCAACTATACCACCTCAACATCAAACCCGATTTAGTAGTATTAAGCGCCTGCGAAACAGGTCTAGGAAAACTTTACAAAGCCGAAGGAGCCATGAGTATCGCACGAGGATTTCAGTTTGCAGGAGCACAAAATCTACTCTTTTCACTATGGAAAGTAAACGATTTCACCACCTCGGTTCTGATGGAGAAATTCTATAAAAACATAAAATCAGGAAAATCCTATTTCGATGCCAACCACCAAGCCAAACTCGATTTCCTTAAAGACGATGCCATTCCAAACGCCAAAAAATCACCTTATTATTGGAGTGCTTTCGTGTATTATGGAACTTTAGAAAACAAATCAGTACCACTATTCTTAATAAGCATCATAATCATCGCTGGATTAGC
This sequence comes from Flavobacteriaceae bacterium, assembly GCA_947377425.1. Classification (GTDB taxonomy): domain Bacteria; phylum Bacteroidota; class Bacteroidia; order Flavobacteriales; family Flavobacteriaceae; genus Flavobacterium. The sequence goes on along the minus strand of CANCFZ010000037.1, from coordinate 121 downwards.
CACAGTCATTCTAGCTTACAAAACCTTTAAAAAGATTACATAAAACCCACTCCAACACCACCGTCAGTTCGAGTGATTTTCTATTTTAACTCCACCTTTTTGTATCCTTTTTAAAATTTCT